>JAISNS010000096.1 GCA_031276105.1 Dysgonamonadaceae bacterium | reverse complement strand
CCTTAAATAGTATGAACACTAATTTGCCATTTCCGACAAAAATTTAATCCGTACCAGCCTGATTTCTTCTTCCGTATAATCGCTTCCCAGTTCTTTAATTGCTTCTTCCAGATCGTCGGTTTCCGATTCTTTGAAATAAAGGTAGATATCTTCGATATGATCTTCGTCCATTATTTCATTCAGGAAATAATCGACATTGATTTTTGTACCGGAATAAACAATGGCTTCTATTTCGTCCAATAATTCACTGAATTCCAATCCTTTTGACAAGGCGATATCATCCAGCGCCACTTTGCGGTCGATACTCTGAACGATAAAGACTTTCAATTTGGATTTGTTGGCCACGGTACGCACGCGCAAATCTTCGGGACGTTCGATTTCGTTTTCGGTTACATGCCTTTTAATCAGTTCGATAAATTCCCGGCCATAGCGTTTGGCTTTCCCGGCTCCTACGCCCGGAATGTTTTGCAATTCTTCGAGAGTAACCGGATAAGTGGTCGCCATTGCTTCGAGCGAAGGGTCTTGAAATATAACATAAGAGGGGACTTCCAATTTTTTTGCTAATTTTTTGCGAAGGTCTTTCATGATGGAATAAAGCGCCGGATCGACGGCACATGAGGCGCCTCCGCGAACAATCGTTTCTTCGGCGGTATCGTCTTCCTCAAAATCATTGTCTTCGGTGATACTGAATGGTTCCGGGTTTTTCAGGTATTTTTTACCTTCAGCCGTTAATTTCAATAAGCCGTAATTTTCGATGTCCTTGTCTAAATAACCGGCAATCATTGCCTGACGAATAACCGTATTCCACAATTTTTCGTCTTCGTCCTTACCGGTTCCAAACATTTCCAATTCATCGTGTTCGTACGATATAATTTCGGATGTTCTTTTCCCGTGCAAAATATTGATCACATGATCGGCCTTAAATTTATCTTTTAATACTTCAACGGTTTCTAAAATCGAAATCAATAGTTCTTTTGCTTCCACTTGCTTTTTAGGATTTAAACAATTATCACAATTTCCACAGTTTTCTTCTGTATATTCTTCCCCGAAATAATGCAGCAGGGCTTTTCGCCGGCATACGGAAGTTTCGGCATACGCTTTTGTTTCTTCCAACAGTTGCCTGCCTATTTCCTGTTCGGAAATGGGTTTGCCATGCATGAATTTTTCCAATTTCTGTAAGTCCTTATTAATATAAAAAACGATACATTTTCCTTCGCCTCCGTCTCTGCCGGCACGCCCGGTTTCCTGATAATAGCCTTCCAAGCTTTTCGGAATATCGTAGTGGATAACGTAGCGTACATCCGGCTTGTCGATTCCCATACCGAAAGCGATAGTGGCAACAATCACAGCCACGTCTTCCATCAAAAATGCGTCCTGATTTTCGGAACGGGCCATGGAATCCATACCGGCATGATATGCTAAAGCATTGATACCGTTAGCTTTCAATATTTGGGTAAAATCTTCCACCTTTTTTCTGGAAAGGCAATAAATGATTCCGGCTTTTCCCTGATTGGCCTTAACGTATTTAACAATTTCCTTATCAATATTCTTATTTTTTTGCCGTACTTCATAATAGAGGTTGGGGCGATTGAAAGAGGATTTGAATATCTCGGCATCTACCATACCCAAGTTTTTTTGGATGTCGAGTTGTACTTTCGGCGTAGCCGTAGCCGTAAGAGCGATGAGTGGCCTCTTGGAAATTTCATTGATTATCGGTCGAATACGCCTGTATTCCGGTCGAAAATCATGTCCCCATTCCGAAATACAATGGGCTTCGTCGACCGCATAAAATGAAACCGGTACTTTTCGGAGGAATTCGATGTTTTCTTCCTTGGTCAACGATTCCGGAGCTACGTACAACAGTTTGGTTTTCCCGCTTTTAATATCTTCTTTCACATGGTCGATGGCTGTTTTAGTCAACGTTGAGTTGATAAAATGAGCGATTCCATTGTCTTCGCTAAACTGGCGCATAGCATCCACCTGATTCTTCATTAAAGCAATTAAGGGAGAAATAACAATTGCCGTTCCTTCCATCAGCAGGGAAGGTAGCTGGTAACAAAGCGATTTACCGCCTCCTGTAGGCATGAGGACAAACGTATCCTTGCCGTTTAAAACATTTCGGATTGCGGCTTCCTGATTGCCTTTGAATGTATCAAATCCAAAATATTTTTTAAGTTGTTCCGTCAAATAATCTTTTTTAGACATTATTTCTTAACTAAAAATCTTCATCAAAACAAAGGTATATTATTGTATTTAAATAATGCAAATAATTTCTTATTTTTTTTATTACAATGTGACGATTATTTAGTATCCGATTTATTCCAAATACAAATAATCGTAATGAATAACCGGTTTATTCCCTTTTTTGCCAATCAACAACCGTGTTTTTTCACTGTCGCAACTAACTTTACCTACGCCGATCGTTTTATTATCATCATTTATGATTTTTACAATATCATCTTTTTCAAAATTTCCTACTACGTTCACAATGCCTATCGGAAGGAGTGAAGTCGCTTTTTCGCCCGTCAACGCTTTTGCCGCGCACGCATTGATATGTATTTCGCCTTTGGCAAAACTGTCGGAATGAGCAATCCATTTTTTAATACCCGACGAAGGTTTGGCCGAAGGAATAAAACGAGTACAAACAACTTCCGTCTGCGGGGTCATCAATAACGGCAAAATATTGTCTGTTTTCCCATTGGCCACAATCACTTCGATACCTTCGCGCGCTACTTTACGGGCAATCCGGTATTTAGTCAACATGCCTCCCCGCCCGAAAGTCGATTGAGAGGCCTGTATATAAGCGGAAATATCGCAGTCGGGATCGATAACACGAATCACTTCCGCTTCCGCGTTAGCGGGATCGCCATTATATATACCGTCGATATTACTCAGAACAATTAATGCTTCGGCGTCCATCATGGCGGCAATCATTCCTGAAAGTTCGTCGTTATCGGTGAACATCAATTCGGTTACGGCGATGGTATCGTTTTCATTCATAATCGGTATCACCTTGTTTTCCAGCATGACTCCCATGCAATTTTTCTGATTCAGGTAGTGCCGGCGGGTACCTAAACTTTCTTTGGTCGTCAACACTTGTCCGCAGGCAATACCGTGTTCGCGAAAAAAATCGTAATAACGGTTAATCAGTTTAGCTTGTCCTACAGCCGAATACAATTGCCTGGCGCTTACGTTATCCAATTTATTTTTGGCAATGATTTCATTTCTCCCGGATGCAACGGCGCCCGATGAAACCAAAATAATTTCCGCTCCTTCCCGGTGAAGGAGGGCAATCTGATCGACGAGGGAAGACATTCGAGTCAAATCAAGCGTTCCGTCTTTCCGGGTCAGGACATTAGTTCCTATTTTAATTATAACTCGCTTAAAACGATACATTTACGTATTCTTTTTTCACTATAAATCTGCGATTTGTAATATAAGCGCACAAATGTACATAAAAGAATTTAACTAATTTATAAATTTCTATGTTAAATATTTGATGAGATAAATAAAAATATTTACATTTGCACCGAGTTAAGCCGCATTTGTCGATTGGAAAACTCATCAAATTTTATTCAAATTCCGAGACAATCTTTTACCGGGAATGGCGGGCCGCAACCTTCGGGTATGCTTAGGCACAGCGGATTACAAATACGGTAAAGGCCTCAAATCCTGATTATCGGAGTTTTTTATATCCACGATGCGGCTTTTTTAAATATCATAGAAAAACAAACTTATTTTATAATGAACAAATTTATTTTAAAAGGAACAGGGCTTATCACCTGCTTATTCTTATCTTTTCCACTTTTTTCAACAATTACTTTATCTGAAATTTTTTCGGACAACATGGTTTTACAACAACAAACCGATGCCCCGATATGGGGAAAAGCTACCGGTAAAAGTGTGAAACTCACTACTTCGTGGGACAAACAAACCTACACGGCACAACCGGACGCCGGCGGGAAATGGTCGATCCGGGTAAAAACGCCAACAGCCGGAGGGCCTTATTCCATTTCTATTTCGGATGGAAAAGAATTGACGTTGAAGAATATTTTGATTGGCGAAGTCTGGATTTGTTCCGGGCAGTCGAATATGGAAATGCCTTTGGCCGGATGGGGCAAAATACTGAATTATGAAAGTGAAATTGCTTCGGCCGATTATCCGAAAATCCGCTTGCTGCACATCAAAAAGACAACAAGTCCTCAGCTTCGCAATAACATTGAAACCGAAAATAATGGATGGCAGGTTTGTTCGCCTTCCACTATTGCCGAATTTTCGTCGGTCGCTTACTTTTTTGGCCGCGATTTGAATCAAAAACTCAATGTTCCGGTCGGATTAATCAACACCTCGTGGGGCGGAACGATTGCCGAGGCTTGGACAAGCGGCGAATCGCTGGAATATATGCCGTATTTTGAGCAAGCGCTCCTGACTGTGAGGCAACAACAACCGCGCGAAGAAACGCAAGATGCTTATAATAAAAAGCTAAAAGACTGGTCAACCCGTGTTTTAGCGGCCGATAAAGGCTTGGTAAAAAACACGCCGGTTTGGGCAAATGCCCAATTAGACGAAACCGGTTGGGACAATATGCTCCTCCCCTGTTTGTGGGAAAAGAGTAAATTAGGCGATTGCGACGGCATTATCTGGTTCCGTAAAACGATCGACATTCCTGCGGCATGGGAAGGAAAAGATTTAAAATTACACTTGGATGTGATTGACGATAGCGATATTACGTATTATAATGGAACGCCTGTCGGTTCTACGGACGGCTATGAAACGGAACGGGTGTATGTCGTTCCCGGCAAAACGGTAAAAAAAGGCAAAGCCGTTATTACTGTTCGCGTAACGGATACCGGCGGAGGCGGAGGCATCTACGGAGACGCAACAAAACTGTTCGTCGAATTGGATAAAACGGAAAAAATAGCTTTATCCGGAGACTGGAAATACAAACAGGCGGTTGATTTCAAAGAATTTCCATCACCTCAATCCAGCCTGAATCCCAACCAACCGACAGTATTATATAATGCGATGATTCATCCGTTAGTACCCTACGCCATTCAGGGCGCTATCTGGTATCAGGGCGAATCGAATGCCGACAGAGCTTACCAATACCGCGAATTGTTCCCGCTGATGATCCGCGACTGGCGGAAAGCGTGGAATAAGGATTTCCCTTTCTATTTTGTTCAGTTAGCCAATTTTATGGAAAGAAAGGCGGAACCTCAAGAATCGGACTGGGCTAAATTGCGGGAAGCCCAATTACAAACCTTGAACTTGGACAACACCGGTATGGCTGTTACCATTGATATAGGCGACGCAAAAGATATTCATCCGAAAAACAAACAGGAAGTCGGGCGACGCTTGGCATTGGCGGCTGAGGCAAATACGTATAAACAAAAAAATGATTTTTCCGGGCCTGTTTACAAGAGCTACAAAATAGAAGGAGATAAAATCCGGATTCTGTTCCATTATGCCGGCGGATTAAAATCCGGCGACGGTAAAGCGTTAACCGGTTTTGCTATTGCCGGCCCCGACCATACGTTTCATTGGGCAAATGCGGTGATTGAAGGAGATGAAGTTATCGTTCGCTCTCCGGATGTAAAATTTCCCGTAGCCGTTCGTTATGCGTGGGCGGATAATCCGGAATGTAACCTGTACAACAGCGCCAATTTGCCGGCTTCGCCTTTCCGTACCGACGACTGGCGCTAATCTGTTACAAACTGAACAGGTGTCTGAAATCTTCGCCGTTAGTGGCCAGATAGGTTTTCATTCCCATTTTCCTTCCCCTTTCGATGTTAGCAATTCCATCGTCGATAAATAAGGATTCGGAAGGAACAATACCGGAATCTTTTATCAGGAAGTCGTAGATTTCAGGCGCCGGTTTGGTATAGCCGATTTGATAAGAGAGGTAAAGTTTGTCGAAATACTCGTCGATACTTTTACCTCCTTTCGAAAAGGCAGGGGTATAAGCCCACGACATGATTATGGGATTGGTATTACTCAAAAGATACACGTGATAACCCTGCGCTTTCAGGTCTTCCAACATTTTCAGTTTATACGGAGGAACTTCTTTCAAAAAACCCAACCAACCATAGTCGATAGCTTCGTTGGAAACAGGACAGCCGGCTTCCTTGCGTACGGCATCGTAAAACTCTTCTTTCGATAAACGGCCTTCTTCCAAGTCCAAAAAAATTCCTTTTTGATGATAAGCGTCCAATAATTCTTCGGCATTTTCCAACCCGGCTTCTTTGAAACGGCGGACAGCTTCCGGACGATCGAGCGTAATAATCACGCCCCCCAAATCAAAAACAATATTTTTAATTCCTGTTAAATCCATAGTTTTAAAATTACGGACACAAAGATAATGTAAAATTGGGAGTTATGAGTTATGAATTATGAATTATGAATTATGAGTGGCGCAAAGCGACGTTTGTTTAGCGCGCAATTCATAATTCATAATTCTTAATTCATAATTCTTAATTTCTAATTCTTTTATTGCGTGCTGATGCGTAGCGTCTTTCCTTTTTTCAATTCGCTGTGTGGGATAAACCAGCCGTCTATGGGTTTTCCTCCGTAAAGAATCCGGGTGATTTGCTTTCCCCGGTTTTCCTTTTGTATCGAAAAACGTTCATTGCCGGCTAACGTTACCGTGATGTGATCGAAAAGCGGTACGGAAACGATGTACGTATCGTCTGCCGGAGAAAACGGATAGAGGCCAATGGCATTGAAAACATACCACGACGACATTTCTCCCGCATCGTCCATCCCTGCTAAGGCCAAACCGTATTCTCCCATGCCGTAGAAATGATTCAGACAACTGTCTAATATAGCCTGCGCTTTTTCCTGCTTGTCGATGAAATAATACAGGTAAGGAAAATTGTGATCGGGTTGATTCCCATGGCAGTATTGCCCGATGAAACCGGAAAGGTTGTGGGCTTCATAGCCTTTCCATGGAACGGAAAACAGGGAGTCCAACTTGTTTTCAAAAGCAGCTTGGCTTGGATAAAGGGCGATTAAGCCATCTACGTCGTGCGGAGCAAAAAAAGTGGATTGCCATGCGTTTGCTTCCCGGTACATGTATTCGTAATACGGGAAATAAGGATCGAAAGCGGGAATCCAATCGCCGTTTTCCAGCCGTCCCCGCATAAAGCCGGTCGAAGGATCGAACATGTTTTGATAGTTTTTCGTCCGTTTCATCAACAGGTTATAATTGGCCGTGTCGTTCAGCGCTTTAGCCATTAAAGCTACGGCATAGTCGTCATAAGCGTATTCAAGCGTTTTGGTAACGCCGGCATGTGCTTGGGTTTCAATGCGTGGATTCGGAATGTCGGGTTCCGAAATATAGCCTTTTTCCATGTATTCGTTCAAATATGGGCGGCTACGGCTTTCGACCGTTGCGTTGCGTAAAATCAGCCGATAGGCGCTGTTTACATCGAAGCCGCGCAAACCGCGCAACCAGGAGCCGGAAACAAATGCCGAAGCATGGTCGCCATGGAAAAAGGTGGGCATGAATCCGGTGTTTTCTCCCCGGTCGGTGATGGAATTGATAACGTCGATGGCTACGGCTGGCGATAACATTCCCAGCAAAACCAGTTTGTTGCGATAATCGTCCCAGAACGAAGGATTGGTATAATAATGGAAGCCTTTGTTGACGACTTTGCCGGTAACGTCGGTGAAATCGCCGTTGGCGTCGCTTCGCAATGCCGGCCAGAGGAAGGCGCGATAGAGGGAGGAATAAAATATTTCCTTTTGCCGTTCGCTGCCTCCCGTTACCTTGATTTTGGATAACAGGGTTTCCCACTCTTCGGTGGCTTCTGCCTGCACTTGTGCAAAGTCTTTTGCTCCCATTTCTTTAGCCAGATTTTCCCGGGCATTGTCGATGCTTACAAACGAGAATCCGATTTTCAATTCCAGCGGTATGGGTTCCGGTATTTCTTCAAAGCAGATTAGAGCAACTTCTTTTGAATCGTTTTTCAAACGTTCGACTGTTTTTAGCGGATGGCTGGAAATGGCGTAGAAATACATTTTCTCTCCGGTGGCCTGAAATCCTTTTAAAACATTCTTGCCTTCCGGTTGTATGTCCCAATCTCTTACCCGTTCGTTCGAGATGGAGAGGTCGGCTAAGAGCTTTTTGTCTTCTCCGGCAGGGTATGTATAACGGTGGTAAGCGCATCGCAACGTGGCGGTTAATTCGGCGTTGATGTGGTAACGGTCGAGGAAAACGCGGTAATATCCCGGATGCGCCGATTCGTCGGCATGGCTGAAACCGGAACTGTAATTGTCGGGGGAAACGGTGCCCGTAACCGGCAAAAGCGGTATGTGGCACAGGTTCCAATGGCCTTTGTTGGTATGGGTAAAGGCGTAAATAACGGTGTCTTCGTACTGATAGCCGGAACCGCTTCCAAACAGGGTGACGGGACTTACCTGTACCATCGCGTTGGGAAGCGATGCGCCGGGAAATACTTCGGCTCCCCACGTCCGGCGGGTAGGGGCGTATCCCAAGTCGATGCTGTCCCAAAGGGTGGCGGTGCCGAAAAGTGGATTCACATAAGCGGTGAGCGGTTTTTCATCGGTACGGCAAGCGGTTGCAACGATGAGAAGCAAGCAAGAAAATAAAATAAGTCGATTCATAAAAACTAAAAACTAAAAATTAAAAACTAAAAAAGTTTGGCTGCCGCTTCGATCAGCATACAGCCGCTGAGTTGTTCGGTTAATCCGGTTTCCGACCCCGGCCGGTTTCGCCAGTTTGTGCCGAACAATACCGATTCTTTGTTTGCGCCTTTCGTCCATAATGTTTCCGCATTGTGTTGCAAAAACCGGATATACCTTTTTTGGGTGGCGGCGTCTAAGCGTTCCTGCCGAATCAGTTCGGTGAAATAGCGGATAAAAATGCCTTTGAACAATCCGCCGTCGCCATTGCCTTCGTCTTTCAGTATCGCATCGTTGACTAAATTTGTTGTCGTGTAGTCGGCGGCTAATACGGCGTCGTTCAGGTATGTTTTTTCGCCGGTAATTTTGTGCAGTTCTACGGCCGATCCGATAAATGTGCCTTGATTGTAGGTGAATATCCACGAAGTATTCTTGTTTCCCGAACGCCCGTCGATGTTGTCATACACTGCGCCGGTCGAGGGGTTGAAGAGGACGTTTTTTTCCCATTCGTAGATTTTCAATGCCCATTCTTTGTATGTTTCGATGCCGGTTTCCCGATACAGGCGGGCGGCCAGTATGCAAGCCGGCCCGTTGGAACAGGCGTTTTTACTCCATATATTGTTGTTTCGTTCCCAAGCGATACCGCCTCCGGCATAATCGTTCCAGCCTTCCTGTATGTGGCTCCACAATTCCAGCGCCGCGTCTTTGTATTTTGTTTGATGGTCGATGTTGTACGCGCGAAGTAGGGCAAGGGCAATCCATTCCATATCGTCGAAGTAGGAGTTATACCAGCGGTTTCCGTTTTTTGCCCGGACGCCGTTGAACCACGTATCGAAATACGTTTTATAGAAATTATTTCCGCTACGTTCATACGCATCAATCAATACGTCCAAGGCGTGCGCCTGCGGCCAGTACTGAAAGTTTTTATTGCCGTGGTTATCGGTCCAAAAATAGTGTTCCGTTCCGTCCCAGAACCAATTGACCAGCGCCCGGCTGCAACTGTCGGCGGCCTCATCCCAATTGATTGTAAGCGTTTCGTTTACTTCCGGAGGAAGGTTTTTGTCTTCGCTGCAGGCAACGAAACTGCACGCAAGAAAGCAAAGAGGTACAATTCCAAGTTTTTTCATGTTTTTTATGAAGTTAAATTAAAGAAACTGTCTAAAAAACTTGTCATCCCGCGCTTGACGCGGGATCCCCTGTAAAATGTGTGGATTTTCAGGGGATTGCGGGTCAAGCCCGCAATGACAAGTCTTTTGAGACAATATTCCGCTCCCTTATTTCCGGGTTACACTGTGCGTGTAAGGCCC
>JAISNS010000083.1 GCA_031276105.1 Dysgonamonadaceae bacterium | reverse complement strand
AAGGAGATATTTTTGATTTTTTATTTGAATTAACAGACATGAACAGATTTACAACAAGCGAATTAGACGCATACAGAGCGTACAGACGGAGTTCAGAGCAATACGACACCGTTGAACTGATTGCAGAGTGCAGCCTGCAAGAAGGTCGGGAAGAAGGCAAAAGGGAAGGCATGATTGAAGTAGCCCGGAATTTGCGGAACATGAATTTCCCCATAGCCGACATTGCCAAAGCGACCGGCTTTACCCCGGAGCAAATCAAGCAGTTATAATAGCAGTGGTGGCCGGATTCGTATTCTTTAGTATAAAAACAATCCCAACAACGCCGCGAGCACAATCATCAATACCGGATGAATTTTCGCGAATTTAACCAGCGCGAAAGCAACTGCAAAAATGAGGACACTTTTATAGTCAACAAAATTTTCCGGGTTCATCAACAGGAGCGTTGCGGCGGCAATCAATCCGACGGTGACCGGACGTAATCCTCTGAAAGCATCGGCTACATACCGGTTGGAACGAAATCGTTCATAGCTCCCGACAATCAATAAAATAAGTGCGAACGACGGTAAACAAACGGCAACGGTAGCTACTATCGAACCCCATACGTTGCCGGTAATAACATAACCGATATAAGTTGCCGAATTGATTCCGATAGGTCCCGGCGTCATTTGTGAAACCGCTACAATATCCGTAAATTCGGATTGCGAAAGCCAGTTGTGCTTATCCACTATCTCGTGCTGAATAAAGGACAGCATGGCATAACCGCCTCCAAAACCAAACAAACCGATTTTTAAATAGGTATAGAATAATTGTACATAAATCATACTCTTAATTTCCTAACGCGATTTTTTTAATTTTCCATAGATTATTCCTCCTACAGCCGCAATTAACACGATATAAATGGGAGAAACGCCCCAATACCAGATTAGAAACGCCGACGCCAGTGGAATGATAGCGGTTTTGACGGTAATCCCTATCTCTTTGGCGGTTGTAAATACCGGAACGGCAACCAGCGCTACTACCGCCGGACGGATAGCCATGAACATTTTGTTGATGTACGGATTTTCCTGAAAGGAGCGGAAAAACATCGCAATTGCCAGTATGATAACAAATGAAGGGAGTATCGTTCCCAAAGTGGCTACGATACTCCCTTTATTTTTTTTCAACTTGTATCCGGCCGCGATGGAGATGTTAATGGCCATGATTCCCGGAATAGATTGCGAAAGCGCCAACAAATCAATAAATTCTTCGGAAGACAGCCATTTTTTCCGGTCAACCACTTCTTTTTGTACCAGCGGCAACATGGCGTATCCCCCGCCAATGGTAAACAAGCCTATTTTAGCGAAAGTACAGAATATTTTCCCGTATAAATTCATTATCTCCTTCTGACGCTCCGGGCAGGGGCTGAAGAAGATTTTTCGGCTTTAGGAGTTGCCGCTTTCGGTTTTTCTTCTTTTTCTTTTTTGGCGCCTCGACCGGAAGTTTTTTCTTTCGATGGGGTTGTTTTCTTATCCGGTTTAGCAGTTTCTTCTGCCGCCGCAACCGGAATAGTGTCGTTATACACCCAAAGATTTTTATTGAAGCTTTTCAATTGATTTTCAATGCTATCCTGAGCTATTTTCAACGTGTCCGGATCGGCGCCTACTTGCTGGGCTAAACTCAGATTCATCAGATTGGTTGTCTTCACAATCTCACCCGAATACATTTTTTTTGAGAAAAAATCATCCATCGTATAAGTCAGCGCATTGTTGTAGTTGGAAGTCATGATCAGTTCGCGCGAAAGATAGGGACGGATTTCTTCGTATGGGAGCCAAAACATGGGATCGCGGGTTCGTTCGCCGGAATAAAAATCCGTTCGTACCAGCATCGGACAAATAGCAATGACTTGCGATTTGAAAGTGCCGGTGGCCGCATCGAAATACCAGCCTTCTTTAATCAGGTAAATCAATACCTCGCTGCCGGGAATATCAATTTCATTCACAATGTATTTGATGTTATCTCCCGAACCTTGCGCCGTATATAATATCTGGTATTTTTTCAGAATTTCTTCAAAATTAATTTTTTCTTCCTCCGTAAAAATTTCCCGGCCGTCTAAATAATTATAAGCGGTTATTTTATTTTCAGATAACAGTTTAAACAGTAAAGTAAACAGATTGACCCGTTTTCCGATGGGCTGAGTCGGATAATACAAGGGGGAA
Organism: Dysgonamonadaceae bacterium; assembly: GCA_031276105.1. Lineage (GTDB taxonomy): Bacteria > Bacteroidota > Bacteroidia > Bacteroidales > Azobacteroidaceae > Azobacteroides. Next base: position 5,579 of record JAISNS010000083.1, on the reverse strand, counting down.
TTATTTTCTTTATCAAGGTAGATATTCCGGTAAATTTCCCGTTGCCATACAATGTGGGAGGGCGCTTTCGAAGATTCTTCGTTTTTTATCCTCGCCCTTTCGGTCAACGACGGCGTATTATCGGATGCAACTTCTGAGGCTCGCTGACGAGTCCGGCGCTGTGGCGGTTGATCCTGTGAGAAACTTTCCGGAACAAACGCTAACAGAAGAAAAAATAAACTTATAAAATAAATCGCTTTCATTATAAACTAAGAACTAAAAATTTTTCACCTTTCATCTTTCACCTTAATTAATAATAATTTCTACCGGCGCTTTCAGCAAATGCTCTATCTTATCGGGGCCGATAGTACGGATGCCTCTTATCAATACGGTTTTCCCGCGGTTTAATCCTCTGATAAGCGCTTTCTGGCGTTCGGAAAAATGGGAATTTTCGGAAGTTTCCCGGATCGTATTTCCCAGAGCGTCGGTGGTGCTGACTTCAAACCGCAATACGGTAAAATCAATCTCCAATATACCGTCGTCAATAGCCGCTTTTACTATATCTGCACCCATTAAGGCTGCTTTCGACAGGGGGCCTCCCTCAAATTTGAGCGGATTTCCATTCTGATCCGGAATCGTTAAATAGGCGCTTGGTAACGGTAATGGTCTTACACGAAACGCTTTTCGACCCATTTCCAGTTTCCGGCCATCGTTCATTTGTGCCGTAACGGATACATAAGCGTCTTCCCCTATTTTAGTGGGCTTGGCGACCCAAATATCATTCGTTTTGCGTGTCAACGAGCCGTTGGTGATTGTTGCGGTAATATTTTGACTGACTACACCAGGCACGGCAATACTGATTTCGTTGTCGATACCGGCATAAAGCACGTTCATCAATACCGGAGCAATGGTTGCTGTCGGTTCCGAAACAAAATATTGTGTGGAGAAATCACGGCGTAAAACGGAGCCGTCGCTATGCGTCACTTCGATATAACCGGTTACGGGAAAGGTTCCTGTCGAACTTGTGTTTGCCACAAAATGGCCGCCGGCTTCATCCGGCAAAAAGTGATTATTGACGAACACTTTCGGTTGCTGGGTAGAATCCTGCGCCGACAGCACAATATCCGCCTGATAGGCGCTTCCCCGCATCACATTTTGTGATTGGGGAATGACGAGGGCTTCGATTTTATTGACCCGAAAATCCAGAATATCAATATTTTTCAGTAAATCGCCCAGCACTTCGCCTTCGGCATAGCGAATATCGTTTTGTAATTTCGTCAATAGCGTAATGGAAGCCGCCATCGGCATTTGCCAGAACATCGATTCTTCCCATGTTTGTTTGTTTTCCTTTGCTTTCCGGGACGGTTCGGTGCTTAAATTGCTTTCAATAATACTTTTAATAGAAGGATTTGTCACTAAGGAAACAATATATTCGCGGTAATCATCGATCCGGGCTTTTAATTTGGCTGCGTCGTTTTTCCCGTGTTCAAACATGACTTCATAGGCGGCATTCAAATCATCGGGATGTTTCAACTGTTCCGGATTGCCCTCTTCGCCGTCGCCAGCCCTTACGATTCTTTCCTTAAGGCTTTGCGTATAATTAAACAACGAATCGGTTTTCTTTTTTACCTGCGCTCCTTTTTCATACCATTCCTGTGTTTTCGCCGGATTTGCAGCATAATAGTTTTCCAAATCGCCGAAAATACGGTCGTTATGTTGTGTTGACGCTTTCGCGGAACGAAGCAAACTTTCTTCCACCAACTCAAAACCTTCCAATACTTCGGAAGAAACATTGAGCGCAAGCATACCGATGAAAGCCAGATACATCAGGTTAATCATTTTCTGCCTTGGAGAATTGGGACTGTTTACGGCCATCCTTTTTTAGTGTGAATTATAAACTGTGAATTTTTTTATTTTTTGTTGTACATTGCGTAGCGTTCTTTCTATTGTTGTCCGAACGGATTGGGATTGTTGAACCCCGGATTTCCACCTGCCCCGTACATATTCATGGTCATGGCATTCAACAAGCGATTGTAAACGCCGTTGAGAGCATGTAATTGTTGCGCCATTTTTTCCGTTTCGCTACGGAATACCGAACTGTCGACGATCGAACCTTCATACAAATCTTTGATCCGCATCAAGCCGGCATTGATTCGTTCTATCGCGTCGATCTGCGAACTGACACTTTTCAACTGTATTTCGTAAATGGTATTCAATCCCTGTATATTCCGGTTTAAGGTTTCCATTTGATGGACATATCCCCGCGACGAATGGTTGATGCCGTCGGAATTATCGGTGATTGTTTTATAGGAATTAAGCAATATATCCGATACATCGGTCAGACTGTTGGTTACCGAACTGAATTTTTGCATATTATCCGATATTTCGCTCAAGCGATCCAGATATTGTTGAGTCGCGTCGGTCATCTCGGCCATTTTAGCTAATTGGTCGGCTGCGGCAGCCATTTTTTTAATGCTGGCAGTTAAGGCGTTACTGTCTTCTTCCGAAATTTCCACTGCGTTGGGAATACCGAACGATTGGCGGACTTGTCCGGGCGTCATTGCTTCTGCTGCGGATACGGCGCTTGTTGGCGTTCCTTGACCTGCTCTCTCGTGCGAGCCTTCTTGGTTATCTCCGCTGAAATTGCCTCCGCCGAATCCACCGCCGAAATTGCCTCCGCCGATGATAACGGTACTGCCTCCTCCACCGTTTCCGCTTGCGGCTACGCTGCCTCCGACCGGTATTTCGCCGCCGGCTGCATTACCGTTTCCGCCGCCGATAACGACAGAGCCGTTTCCGCCGGCAACTCCTCCGGACGCAAACGTGGGGCGATCGGCTGCATCGTTGGTATCAAGTACGGGAAATACCAGATCCCATTGCCATTCTTTAACCGGCTCGTCGAATGCGGAAATCGCAAAAACAATGGCTTCTACAATGAACCCGACATACAGTAATGTATTGCCTAACCCGTTCGGCCAGTGCATCAGTTTTGCCAAAACCCCGATAACGATTATCGACGCGGCTAAGCTGTAAAAAACCTGAAAAAATCTTTTCCCTTTATCGCCGGATAAGAATTTTCCGATCATATTCCTTGTTCTTCTCTTTAATCCCATAAAAAAAACTAAAAACTAAAAGATAAAAACTAAAAACTAAAAATCAATCAACCTGTTTACTTGTTAACTCGTTTACTCGTTAACTCATTTACTCATTCACTTTTTCTTCGCAAATCCGACTTGGGTACGGACACAACGGAAGCCAATATACGATCGCTGTTCATTCTGGTATTCAAACGAGCGAATATCCGAGCGAATGAAATGCGCTACATCTTTCCACGAACCGCCCCTGACCACTTTTCGTTTTAAGGAATAAGGGTCTTCTTTGGCGGCGGAATAACGGTATTCGGGATTCAAATCGCTCATGATTTCCAATCCCGATTCCAGAAAGGCGGTAGAAGTCCATTCCGCCACATTTCCGGCCATGTCGTACAATCCAAATTCATTCGGGGAAAACGAACCTACCCGCGCCGGGATCAGATGACCGTCTTCCGTATAATTTCCTTCTCCCGGTTTGAAATTTCCCAGAAAACAATCTTTATCTCCCTGTGTACCTTGCTGTTTCCATGGATAAATATTTTCTGATTTTCCACTTCTGGCGGCATATTCAAATTCCGCTTCCGTCGGCAAGCGATACGGCTCGATGGTATTCCGTCGCGTATCTATTGATTTTTTCAGGTAATCCGTTCGCCAGGCGCAAAAAGCGTTGGCCTGTTCCCACGAAATGCCGACTACCGGATAATCGTTATATCCCGGATGATTGAAATACAGACGCATATACGGTTCGTTATAAGCATTGTTGAAATCGTTTATCCAAACCGTTTCGTCGGGATATATATTGATGATGTAATTGCTCAGGAAATCATAAATAGAACTTAAAGGCCGGGTAATTGTCTCTCGAATGATTACGCCGTCTTCGTTGACATACGCCGTGTCTTTGGATATCATAACGGTTTCGTTGGGATCTACGACAATATCCGTATTTCGGTTCCGGTCTTCCGGTTTCATCCGGTTTCTTCTTAAAGCATAACCGGTTGCGTCGAAAGTAGAATAGCGATAAATCATTTGCTCCGGATCTAATCGGGTTTCTCCGGTGATAGGATTTGTCCAATTAACGCTTTGAATGGCTTTGAGTTCGTCTTCATTGGCTTTCTTTTCGGTCGGAATCGGTCTTTTCCAGTCCAGTATCGGCGGTTCGATGGGGTTTCCTTCCTTGTCTTCTTCTATTTTGAACAGATCGTTACCGCCATACGCCGGGTCGTAAAGCCGTTCACGGATAATGGAATCCCTTACCCAGTAAACGAATTGCCGGTATTCGGCATTGGTGATTTCCGTGTCGTCCATCCAGAATGCTTCGAGTGAAATGCCTTTTGCATTTTGAAACGTACCCCACAACGAATCGTTAGCCGCAGTTCCCATTTGAAAGGAGCCTCTTTTTATCAGTACCATACCATACGGATTCGGTTCGCTCCAAGCCGGCGCGCTTACTCCGGTAAGTTCGCCTCCGTCGCCCGAAAACGACCTTCCACAGGACGTAACAATAAAAGCAGCCAGCGCCAAAAAAATCCAATTTTTCATATATTATAATATTCGAACGCTTTTGTGTTTATTTTTAGTCGATTTCTTTTTATTTAAATCTATGTGATATCTCAGAAATAATTCATGACTTCCCCACGATCCTTTGATTATCCGGGAAATAGGAAAATCGTATGCGTATCCGGCTTCAATCATCTTGAATCTTCCGCCCAGCATAAGCATGACGGCGTCTTTTTTCCGCCAAGAAAGACCTGCCCAAAACATTTTGTTGTAAATCATTCGTAACGATATGTCTATCTGGGTTTGTGCTAACATTCCTTTTAATACATTTTCTTTTTTCACCGGAACTAAAACGGAATCTCCCTCGATGTAAAATGAACTTAATTCCATTGTTTTAATCAATATCGCCGGTCGTAACTCTAATAACGGATTGTTTAATTGTATATTGTATCCGGCCGTAAAATAATACGTTCGCGGGACTTCCAGTATATAATTGTCATTCAATTCTAATTGAGGTGATAACAGATGGGTAACCGACAGGCCGGTATAAAAGTTTTTTTTGGAATAGTAAAGGCCTACCGAAGCGTCGATGGAAGAGCCGGAGACTTCCGATCCGGGATTGGATGTATCGTTCGGATCAAAATAATCGTTTTCTTTAGGTATTTCGACTTTGCTTCCGTCGAATATTTCGTTGATATATCCTATTTGGAGGCCTATTCCCAGATTGCCTTTGAAGAGTTGGGTTTTATAGGCATATTGTCCGGAAATGACATTGGCGCTGAAAAGGCCGATCCGGTCGTTGTACATGCTCAATCCGACTCCGTGCTCCCGGTCAAACAAACTGTAAGGCATCGACGCGGTAATCAGGGTGGTACGTGGGGCGCCGCTGATTCCGACCCATTGCATACGGAACAAGGCTGCCAGTTCCAGATCGGTTGACTGTCCGGCGAATCCGGGATTATAATAATTATTTACCGCCCAGTAATTACTCAATTGTGCATCGAATTGAGC
>JAISNS010000345.1 GCA_031276105.1 Dysgonamonadaceae bacterium | reverse complement strand
TGTGTGTGTGTGTGTGTGTGTGTGTGTGTGTGTGTACGCATAATTCCGTTAACTTCCAAGCGTTGGAAGTTAAGAATACATAATAAACTGTAAATTTCGGAAGCTGCCATATTTGCTGTTGTTTTACAAAAACCGCTGCAAATGTAATTTGTTTAATCGAATTATGCAAATATCCCGTTAAAAATTTTGGCCGGCGAAATACATTTCCTGTTTTAATTCTTAATTTTTATACGCTTTTGGCTTTTTCTCCGTTATTATCTACGTATTAGCTAATGCAAACCAGTCTATGTTAGATTATATCAAAGGAGAAATTGACGAATTGACGCCCGCTTCGGTAGTAATCGAAGTGGGCGGAATCGGGTATCTTGCTCATATTTCATTAAACACGTATTCCGCTCTTACCGGATTAAAAAACGCCAAGTTGTATGTTTACGAAGCCATCCGGGAAGACGTCCGTCAACTGTTTGGATTCATGGAAAAACGGGAGCGCGATTTGTTCCTTTTACTAATATCCGTATCCGGCGTCGGCGCCAATACGGCGCGTATGGTTTTATCTTCCTTAGCCGTTTACGAACTGGAAGGCATCATCGCTTCCGGCAATTCGTCCGCGTTGAAAACCGTGAAAGGAATCGGGAATAAAACCGCAGAACGAATCATTATCGACTTGAAAGACAAAGTGAAAGTCGGAGAAGCGCTAAACGCTCAAACGCAAACCGCCCCCGTTTCCGAAGTTGCCCAAGAAGCCGTATCCGCATTAGTCATGCTCGGATTCAACCAACCCGCTTCGCAGAAAGTAGTCGGCAAAATTACAAGGGAAAATCCCGGCCTGACCGTCGAACAACTCATCAAGAATGCTTTGAAAATGCTTTAATGAGAATCCGGAAAAAATATATCGTTACCGGCTTCATCCTTTGGGGAATTGCCACAGGGTTTAGCCGCCTCAATGCGGATATGAATCCCGATCCGCCCCTTTTTCCCGTTTCGCCCATTGTGCCCGAAAAATACGAAGATGTAACGACCAATTATCCGGTTGACCTGGATACGCCGGAGAATTTCAACAACGGATTTGAATATAATCCGTTAACCAACCGCTACGAACTGCGCTCCAAAATCGGCGGAGCAGACCTGACTACCCCCATCAGCCTCACAAGAGACGAATATATCCGCTATTCTCTTCAACAGAGCATGGATTCCTATTTCAAGTCCCGGCAAAACGAAGAATTTTCGGGCGACGACGGAAAATCGAAAGACGGACTTTCCATGTTTGATTTCAAATTCGACTTAGGCCCCGCCGAAAAACTGTTCGGGCCGGGCGGCGTCCGCTTTCAGGTCGATGGCGGAATCACATTGAAAGCCGGCATCAACCGGACAATCACCGGAAACCCCACCTTAACGGAACGGCAGCGAAACCGCACCGCTTTCGATTTCGACGCCCAAATACAGGCCAAAGCAACCGCTTCGGTCGGCGATAAAATCAATTTTGATATGAATTACAACACGGAATCAACTTTTGATTTCGATACCAAAAAAATAAAATTAGCCTACACCGGCAAGGAAGACGAAATAATTAAAACCCTGGAAGCCGGAAACGTAAGCATGAACACAACCAACTCCCTGATACGGGGTGGCGCGGCGCTTTTTGGTATTAAAACCGAATTGCAGTTTGGCAAACTGACGGTCGGCGCTATTTTTTCTCAACAGGAATCGCAATCCCGCTCCATGTCTTCCAAAGGAAATGTACAGGTAACTCCCTTTGAATTAAGCGTAGATAACTACGACGAAAACACTCACTTCCTCATCGGCCATTATTTTTACGACCATTACGACGAAGCGTTGAGCAAACTGCCGTACATCAAATCGGGAGTCAAAATCAACCGCATCGAAGTATGGGTAACCAATAAACGCGGCTATTATAATGAAGCCCGAAACATTGTGGCTTTTGCCGACCTCGGCGAAAACAGCCACATCAGCAACTCAACGGTAACTCCCGCCGGCGGAAACGACTTGCCCAACAACTACGCCAATAATTTATATGAAAACCTGCTCACCCTTTATCCGGCGATCCGCGACATCAGTAAAGTCAATTCCACGCTCGGCTCTTCGGGACTGGAAGGCGGATTCGACTACGAAAAGATAGAAAACGCCCGGAAATTAGACCCGAACGAATACCTCTTCAACGACCAGTTGGGTTACATCAGCCTCCGGAGTCCCCTGCAACCGGACGAAGTGCTGGCCGTCGCTTACGAATACAGCTACCGCGATCAGGTATATAAAGTGGGGGAATTTTCGGATAATCCCGATAATGTCGGCGGCAGCCTGTTCCTGAAACTGCTGAAAGGAACAACCATTTCGCCCAATTCGCCGACCTGGCGGCTGATGATGAAAAATGTGTACACCATCGCCAACCGGAATATCGAAAGAGATAAATTCCGGCTGGATATTCAATACCTGAACGATTCGAACGGCGTTTACCTGAATTACCTTACGGAAGGAAAGAAAGCCAATGAACTGTTACTCCGGGTGCTAAACCTCGATCGCCTCGATTCGAGAGGAGAACCTTATCAGGATGGATTCTTTGATTATGTCGAAAACTACACGGTGATGTCACAATGGGGAAAAATCATCTTTCCCGTAATCGAACCGTTCGGACAACATTTGCGAACAGCTATCGGCGTAGATACCATCGCCAACCGGTACGTTTACGAAGAATTATACGACACAACATTAACCGCCGCCCGTCAGGTGGCCGAAAAAAACAAATTTATCCTCAAAGGCGAATACAAAGGCGGCGGCAGTTCCAACATCAGTTTGGACGGATTCAACGTTGCCCGCGGTTCGGTTCGCGTCATGGCCAACGGCGTCTTGCTGAAAGAGAACGTCGATTATATTGTCGATTATGCTTCGGGAAACGTTAATGTTATCAATCCGGCTTACGAAAACGCCAAAATCGAAGTGTCGTCCGAAAACCAGTCCATGTTTGGGATGCAGCGGAAAACCCTGATGGGGCTGAACCTGAATTACGCTTTCTCGCCCAAATTCAACTTCGGCGCTACCATCATGAACCTGAGCGAAATGCCGATGACCCTGAAAACCCAGCCGGGCGAAGAATCCATCAACAATACGCTGTTCGGATTCAATACCAACTATTCCACCTCCTCGTACTGGCTGACCAATCTGTTGGATAAACTGCCTTTTGTCGATTTAACGGCTCCTTCGCAAATCACATTCAGCGCGGAATATGCACAACTCATCGCCGGACATTACCGGAGCGAATACGGCGGCGACTATTCCTATATCGACGATTTCGAAAGAGCCAAGATGCCCAACGACCTCCGTTCGCCCTTTTCCTGGCACTTGGCGGCAACGCCCGCCTCATTCAAGGAAGCCCAGTGGAGCGATAGCCTCATATACGGGAAAAACCGCGCGCTGCTGGCCTGGTACTATATCGACGGATTGTTTACCCGGAAATCGTCATTGACCCCTTATCATATCAAAAACGATTTGAATCAGTTGTCGAATCATTATGTGAGGGAAGTATTGGAAGACGAATTGTTTCCCAATAAAGACCAGCGTTACAACGAATCGGCGACCGTTCCGGTTCTCAACGTCGCTTTTTATCCCAAAGAAAGAGGCCCCTACAACCTGGATGCTGCCGGAATGAATCCCGACGGCAAATTATCGGATCCACAAAAACGCTGGGGCGGCATTTTCAGGCGAATGGAAAGCGGATTGACCGATTTCGAAGCCAACAACATCGAACACATCGAATTTTGGTTGATGGATCCCTTCATTTATGAACCGCAATCGCAGGGAGGAGACCTCTATTTCAATTTAGGCGACATATCGGAAGACGTTCTGAAAGACGAAAAGAAATTCTTTGAAAACGGCTTGCCCACCGACGGCGACCGCACGAAAGTCGAACAAACCGTTTGGGGCGTCGTTCCCAAACAACAATCTTTAGTGTATGCCTTCGACGTCAACAACCGGAAAGCGCAAGACGTAGGACTCAACGGATTAAGTACCCAAGACGAATTTAACCACCCCTCGTATGCCGCCTACGTAAACGAATTGCGCAACCGCTTAGACCCGGCTACCATTCAGGCAATGGAGCAAGACCCGCTTTCTCCCTTAAACGACCCCGCCGGAGATACTTACCACTACTTCCGCGGATCGGATTACGACGCCAAAGAAACGCCGGTGCTGGCGCGCTACAAACATTATAACGGAACGGAAGGTAATTCGGCCGACGCCAACGATTCGCAGGAAAGCTATAACACGGCCGCTCAATTAATTCCGGATGTTGAAGACATCAATCAGGACAATACCTTAAACGAAACCGAAAAATATTTCCAGTACAAAGTTTCCATCCGTCCCAAAGATTTGGTTGTCGGAACGAATTACATTGTCGATAAACGGGAAACAACCCCCTGGCTGAAAAACGACAAACGCGAAAGCATTAACTGGTATCTGTTCAAAATCCCCATCCACGAACATAGAGACCCCATCGGCGAAATTCGGGATTTCAAAAGCATCCGTTTCATGCGAATGTTTTTGACCAACTTTACCGATTCGGTCATCCTCCGGTTCGGTACCTTCGAATTGGTCAGGGGCGAATGGCGGGTTTACAACAAAGACCTCTCCAATCCGAACCTCCCTCCGCCGGCCGATGCCGCAACAAGTATCAGTCTTTCTACCGTTAACATTGAAGAAAACGGCGATAAAAGTCCGGTCAACTATATCATGCCTCCGGGCGTAAACCGGATGATCGACCCCGGTCAACCGCAACTCCGGATGGAAAACGAACAGTCGCTGGCCGCCCGCATCACGAACCTGTCGCCCGGCGACGCAAGAGCCATTTACAAAAGTACCGGCCTGGATACCCGGCAATACCGCCGGCTGCAAATGTTTGTCCATGCCGAAAGACTGCCCGAGACTACCGATAATCTCCGCGATAACGAACTGTCCATCTTTTTGCGCTTGGGGTCGGATTATAAAAACAATTATTACGAATACGAAATACCGTTGCGGTTAACGGCTCCCGGCTCCTATTCGCAGGGCGTTAGCGCCGACCGGGAAGCGGTATGGCCCCGGGGAAACATGTTCGACTTCCCGTTTGAATACTTAACCAACCTCAAACTGAACCGAAACCGGGAAAAACGGAAAGAAGACTCGAAAGTCACCTTTTTCACGCCTTTCTCGGAATACGATCCGGCCAATCCGATGAACAAAATGACCGTCGTCGGCAATCCGAGCATTTCCGAAATCAAAGTAATCATGATCGGCGTCCGCAACAATTCGAAAGGATACAAATCGGCCGAAGTATGGTTCGACGAACTGCGGCTGACCGAATTTAACGAAGACGGCGGCTGGGCAGGAAACGCCAACCTCTTTCTCGGACTTTCCGATTTGGCTTCCATCAACCTGGTCGGCAAAAAAGAAACCGCCGGATTCGGAAGCATCGACCAGGGAATCATGGACCGCAATCTCGACGATAAACAATATTTCAGCATATCCACCCAAATAGAACTCGGCAAGTTTTTCCCCGAAAACAAAGTGAAATTCCCCGTATTCTTTTCGTACAGCGAAGACGTAGTCAGTCCCAAATACAATCCGCTCGATCAGGACATCCTCCTGAAAGATGCCTTGGACGCCGCCGGAAGCAAAGCCGAGAAAGACTCCATCAAAAGTTTTGCCTTAGACCGCGTAATCAACCGTTCGTTAGACATCAACAACATGCAGGTGAATATAACCAGCAAAACGCCCATGCCTTACGACCCCGCCAATTTCACTTTCGGCTATTCCGCTTCCGAAATACACACGCAAAATGCAACCACCGAATACGAACGGCAAACCGATACCCGCTTTATCCTCTCTTACCATTATTCGCCCATGGTAAAGCCTTGGCAGCCGTTCGGCAAAAGCGCCGGAAACAAGACGGATAAAAACAGTTCCTCGCCGTCTCCTTCCAACAATTCCCCCGCAAGAAGTCAACGGGGACAAACGAATTTCCTGCAAGACATCGGAATCGGCTATTTGCCGAACAGTATCTCGTTTACATCCGACCTCTACCGCAACTATTTCGAACTCCAATTGCGCGACATCGGAAATGCCGGAGCCTATAAAATGCCGGCTTCCTTCCGGGAAGAATTTTTCTGGAACCGCGACTTTACCCTCCAATGGGATTTGACCAAAAACCTGAAAATGAACCTCGCCACAGGAACGGAAGCCCGCGTCGAAACGCCCCATGTACAGGTCAATAAAAAACTCAATTACAACGACTACCAACTCTGGAAAGACTCCGTCTGGCAAAGCATCCGGAACTGGGGAACCCCCATGCACTATAACCAAACGTTTTCGGCCACCTACGCCCTGCCCTTCAAAAACATTCCGGCTTTGAATTTCATCAATGCAGGTTTGACTTATACCGCCACCTATCTCTGGGACAGAGGGGCAAGTATCGAAGACGAAACAATCGAAATCGGCAATACGATCAAAAATACACGCACGTTCGGCATCGACAACGCCTCATTCAACTTACTGTCGCTTTACAATAAAAACAAGTTTCTGGAAGAAACAAACAAAAAATTTACTTTGAGCAAATCGTCGAACCTCCGCAATAACCAGCGAAACAACAAACAGGATGAAACCAAAAAAGCGGTGGAAAGAGAAAAACGGAGAAAGAAATACGAAGGCGAAGTCCGCTTGAACACCGATTCATCCACCGTTGTCCGTCACTCCTTAGACAATAAACGAGTGCGGGTAAGCGCCAGGGGAGCCAACGGGCGACGCTACGAAATTCAATACAAAAAATTGGATAATAACTCCATCGAAATCAAGAATAAAGATTCGGTGCTGCTCAAATTATCCATCACCCAATTGCCGCCGCTGGAAGATGAAACTTGGTACAAAATAGCGCAAATCGCCACACGGGGACTAATGATGGTACGTACCGTCGGATTCTCTTATAACGAAACAAGTGGCCTGATGATTCCGGGCTTCCGTCCGGCTGTCGGGGATTTCTTCGGACAGGGCAGCTCGCCGTTCGGCGCTACGCCGGGACTGGATTTCGCCTTCGGCTTTACCGGTGAAGATTATTTGGGAAAAGCCAGCCGGAACGACTGGTTAATAAAGAACGAAGACAACGTTGTCCCCGCCATGTTCGACCGAACCAAAGTATTCTCTTTCACCGCCCTGCTGGAGCCATTCGCCGGAATGCAAATCAATCTTTCGGCCACCCAAACCCATTCGCACCGAAAGGATATTTATTATATGTACGACAATCCTTCGGCGCGTTTCAACGGCAGTTTCAATATGACGACCATCGCGCTCCGGTCGATTTTTGAAAAACCGGATCCGGCCAACGGCTATTATTCCAAAACGTTTGAAACGTTCCTCAAAAACCGCGAAATCATTGCCGCGCGTCTGAATCAACGCTATGCACATATCAGTCAAGCCCATTCCGGCTTCCATACAAACTCTATCGACGTGCTCATTCCGGCATTTTATTCCGCCTACGTCGGCAAGAATCCCCGTTCGACAAGCCTTTCGTTCTTTCCGGCATTAAAAAGTTTACTTCCCAACTGGCGGGCGCGGTATGAAGGATTTATACAGATACCCATCATCCGTAACCATTTCAAATCGTTTATTTTAGAACACGAATACAAATGTACGTATTCGATAGGCGCTTACAGTTCCATTTTGGACTGGGAGGAATTGAGCGACGGCATCGGTTTCATCCGCAGTCAATTGAGCGGCGATCCCTACCTTTCTTCGGCTTACAGCATCACGAGCGTCAATATTACCGAGAATTTCGATCCGCTCATCCGACTCAATTCCACGTTTAATAATAACATGACGTTGAAAATGGATTATAAGACGCGACACGACGTCAACCTCAATGTTTCGGCCTATCAAATCGTGGAACGAATCAGCAACGAGTTCGGCGTGGACATCGGTTATCGCTTCGAGAACTTCAATAAAGTCCTCAAACTGCCGAAAACCGGAGGCGAAAACTTCAACAACGAATTTCGCCTGTCGGCGGGAATCAGCTATCGCCTGTCGCAGGATTTGATTCGCAAGATTCAGGACAATTTCACCCAAGCCACTCAGGGCGATTCCCAAACCATGATTAAAATAACCGGCGACTATACGATGAGCCGGATGCTTACCTTTCAGGCTTTCTACGACAAGCAGATCAGTAAACCGCTGGTTTCATCGACGGCTTACCCTTTGTCGAAATCCAATTTCGGAATCAGTTTAAAAATTAGTTTTTCAAGATAAATACAAATTTAATAGAAACAAAATGGAAGTAATACAATTTCTTATTGACTTTATTCTTCATCTCGACGTTCACTTAGCCGAGTTGGTACGTGATTACGGATTATGGATTTACGCCATTCTCTTCCTGATCATTTTCTGTGAAACCGGATTAGTTGTCACGCCTTTTTTACCCGGCGATTCATTGCTGTTCGTGGCCGGAACATTAGCCGCTATCGGCGACAATCACATCAATGTGCATTTGATGGTTTTATTGCTGGTTGCAGCCGCTATTTTGGGCGACGCCTCCAATTATCTCATCGGTAAATTTTTTGGGGAGAAACTTTTCAGCAATCCCAACTCTAAGATATTCAAGCAATCCTATCTGGAAAAGACACACAATTTTTATGAAAAGCACGGAGGGAAAACGATTATCATTGCCCGCTTTGTTCCGATTATACGGACTTTTGCCCCTTTCGTTGCCGGGATGGGTAAAATGACTTATTTCCGTTTTTTCAGCTACAATGTATTCGGCGGTATCGTTTGGGTACCTTTATTCATGTATGCCGGATTCCTTTTCGGCGAACAGGAATTTGTCAAAAAGAACCTTAGCCTGCTGATTATCGTTATCATATTTGTGTCGCTTTTGCCGGGAATCTTCGAGATAATTAAACTAAAAACTAAAAGATAAAAACTGAAAACGGCGCGAAGCGGCGGTTTGGAAGCTTTAGAAATTAAAAATTAGGAATTGTGCGAAGCGGCGGTTGTTTAGCGTGCTTCGCGCAATTTCTAATTCTTAATTCTTATTGCAAGCCGTCAGGCGCAGCTCGGGGTAGAAAGACAACCACCTTCCCCCCCAAAAACCGGACGGCAACATTCGGTATTGAATCATAATTATTTCGTACATTTGCGCAAAATCAATAAAATATAAACACTAAAATAATGGCTATAAATATTCTGATTACGGGTGCAAACGGTCAATTGGGGAATGAATTGCAAGTATTATTCCCACAATATCAGGCGTTTCATTTTTTCGCCACCGATATAGACACCTTAGACCTTTGCAATAAAAAAGAAACAGAACAGTTTATCGAACAAAACGCGATTCGCTACGTTGTCAATTGCGCGGCTTATACGGCGGTCGACCGGGCGGAAGACGACGCGGAATTGTGTTACAAAATCAACCGCGACGCTGTCCGCAATCTGGCGGAAGCAGCGCAGGGAAACGCAAAGATTATTCATGTTTCGACCGACTATGTTTTCGACGGAAAGGCAACGCTTCCCTACAGAGAAACCGATGCGACCCATCCGCAATCCGTTTACGGAAAAAGCAAGGAAGCCGGCGAAACGGCTTTGTTGAAGCATGCGCCGGAAAGCCTCATCATCCGCACGGCCTGGCTGTATTCGTCGTTCGGCAACAATTTTGTGAAAACCATGATTCGCTTAGGCAAAGAAAAAACGGCACTGAACATTGTCAGCGACCAGACCGGAACGCCCACCTATGCCGCCGATTTGGCAAAAGCCATTTTGGATATCATCGTTTTCAGCGAAAACACACAGACTTTCGCTTCGGGGATTTATCATTATAGCAATGAGGGGATTACGACATGGTTCGATTTCACGGAAAAAATCTTTCGCTTGTCTGGCATCACAACCTGCCGGCTGAATCCGATACCGACCTCCGGCTATCCGACCAAAGCCATTCGCCCGATGTACAGCGTTTTGGATAAGACAAAAATCAAAAAAACATTTCATCTCGCCGTTCCCGGATGGGAAGAAAGTTTGGAAAAATGCCTGGCTAAATTTCAGTCGAGTTAACTCTCCGCACGCGAAAGCACGTGGTTAATAAAGTGTCGCCCCTGTGAGGCTTCCTTCACAGGCAACAGGCAGT
>JAISNS010000161.1 GCA_031276105.1 Dysgonamonadaceae bacterium | reverse complement strand
GACACCATCTTTGTCTTTGAATTTAAAATGTCGGACAGCGGTACTGCCGAAGATGCTTTGAAACAAATTGATTCGAAAGATTATCTAATTCCCTACTCCACCGACGGACGGAAAATCGTAAAAGTAGGTGCGGAGTTCAACAGACAGGAACGCGGTTTGAGCCGCTGGCTAAAAGGATAACGACATTTGAATTTTGTTATTACTTGTCTAATTTAAACGATTTTCGCCCGATAAGATTTCCGTCGGCAAAGATGTCCACCCGATAAGCGCCCGGAGGAAGAAACTCCTCAATTTTCCAGTAAATACTCAGGGAATATTCATCGCCTGTGTATTCGATGGTTCGTTTGGCGGAATAATTAATTTCCTTATCTTCGTAAGTGAATACGTTAGCCCGGCTTTTCACCAATACATCGTCGTCGGGTTTTTGGATGCGGATGTAAATATCTTTTTCTCCCGGTGTAGCCGTGATATTCTTATTAATCGTAAAATGAACTTCCAACTGGTCCATTTTCTTGATTTTGTCGGTGGGTTTATTGTTCGATGTAATTCCGGAAACGGTAATATTGCTTGCGTCTAATTTGGAAGCCATTTGCACCGTTTCGGTCAATTGCTGTTTTTCCTGAGCCAACTGGGAAACGGTTTCGGTGGCCTGCCGGTATTTTGCCGTCACTTGATTTTTCTCTATTTCCAAACGCTCATTTATTTTGTTCAGCGAATCAATTTGCACAATATAGCTGTAAGTGATTTTCCGTAACGTTTCGATCTCCTTTTTCAGTTCGTTGATTCGGCGCGTATTAGAAGCTTTTACCGTCCGAAGTTCCTCTTGCAGGCGTTGCACTTTCAATTGTTCGGTTTCTAATTGAGCAATCAACGAATCGTTGCTAATCGTTTGGTGAAAACCTTCGTATTGAATGGAAATAGCATTTAATTCATCTTCCCAGACTTCCAGATTAATTTCTTCTTTCATCTCCAATTCCTTGTTTTTTTGAGAGATAACTCTAATGCCATAAATGATGAGACTCACTAATGCCAACGCTAAAATGGAAACAATGGTTATCCAGATAATTGGTTTGTTCTTCATACGAAAATCCATAAATCAGGTGCAAAAGTACGATATATTAAAAAATCGTACAACGAATAATGGGGATTTATGTTTTTTTTACAAGAATAATGGAATAAAGGAGGATAAATCAGGGAACGAGCGTGCTTGTTCTTGTTGTACAATAACCGGAAAAATAGCCGATGCCGCCATTGCTTATGTTAGTAACGATGTTGGATGGCGGGGCGCCGAACATGGGATTTTCGCGTCCTATTTCCGAGAGGCATTGATTGATGAAATCAAAATATCCTTTCCGAATCATGCTCATTTCCACATCTAATTTGTCTCCGCTTTTCAGGTACACCGAATTGTTTCGTTTTTCAGGATTGTCATTTTCCCAATTGGAAACATCGTCGAACCGGCGCAAGGTTAAGCCGTTGATTTTTTGTCCGTTAAACAAAACATCATCTGTAACCACATAGCGGCTTAAGCGGTCGGAAACCGATCCTCCGTTCACGGCAAAGCGGAACAGATAATAGTCTTCCGACGCAGCATCGCGGCCATAGGCCAGCAAAAGATAAGTAAAATTTCCCATTATCCGGTTAGGCGCCAATTTAACCGAATCGAGGTATGCCGGAGGAAGAACGGTTGTGGATGCTTCGTAATGTTCCGCCGTTCCGTCGCGGTCGAAATCGACCCGGACGCTTAAGCTGTACTGCTTGCCGGCCTCTGCCTTCCATGCGGAAGAATAGTAATATCCCGGAGTTGATTCGCGTTCGGAAAATTCATATCTTTTTCCTTCGGAAGAAGTTACGGTTACCTGTGCGCCGGAAACGCCGGCATTTGGTCGATCGTCGAAAAAAGGCGCCGATCGGGTAATACGAATTTCCTGCGGTTTCCATTCGTCGGTAATAACTCCGTAAATGACGATGACCGGTTCGGAATTTTCGGTTTCTATATCAATTCGTTCCGTACAGGCTGCGAATAAGAGAATTAAAGAGAATAAACTCAATTTTTTCATGACTTAAAATTTGAAATTATACGTTATCGAAGGAATGATCCCAAACAGGTACATCATTTCCGCGTAGGGAGCCGCCGTTCCGTTTTCCCGGTTAAAATAAATCGACCAGGGATTCTTATAGTTGTAAGCGTTGTAAACGGAAAAATTCCATTCGCTTTTCCAGCGTTTTTTCGATTCCGGACGTGGAATGTAATTCACCGACAAGTCCAGCCGGTGATAATTCGGTCTCCGGTATTCGTTTCGCCCGGAATAAACCGGAAAATATTCGCCTAAAACGTCGAAACGTCCTGCCGGATAAGTCGTCGGATTGCCGGTAGCAAAAATCCATGTCGCCGAAACATTCAGTTTTTTCGAGAAACGATAAGCTGCCACCACATTGATAACATGAGTTTTATCGAAAGGAGCCGGATAGGTTTTTCCCCGGTTCACATCGGGAATGGTTCGTTCGGAGCGCGAAAGCGTATAATTGGCAAATCCGGTCAGTTTGCCGCTATTCTTTTTGATCATCCATTCCACGCCATAGGCACGCCCGGAGCCGGTACGGATATCGTCTTCCAAATGTTCGTTCATAACTAATTGCGCATGTTCGGCGAAGTCAATAACATTCCTCAAATCTTTGTAATACACTTCCATTGAGGTTTCGTACTGATTGTCGTTGAGATTACGAAAATATCCGGCCGAATAGAGATTGACCTTTTGCGGTTTGATTTTATTTCCGGCAGGAAACCAGATGTCCAAAGGAGAGCCGGCCGACGAATTGTTGGCCAGTTGCAGGTATTGGGCATTGTGTCTGAAACCGGCTTTTACAGAGGAGTTTTCGTTGATGCGAAAAACCCCGTTGATACCGGGTTCAAGGGAAATATAAAGCGGTTGATTTTGTCCCATGTTTTGGAACGCCGACAGGCGCAGGCCGTAACGGAGGTTTAATTGTTCTGTAACCGTTTGTTCGTTCGATAAATAGGCCGCGTATTCCCCTGCATAAACAATCGGGAGTTCGTAATTTTTTTCTATGCCTTCCATTTCCACAATGCCGGGTTTGAAGCGATGCAAAACGCTTGAAATACCATAACTTAAATTCCAGTTTCGGCTTAACGGATGATGAAAATCGGCTCGCAGCGACCGGTCGGTAATCCCCGAATCCCAATTCATCCGGGCATTTTCCAGTCGGCTCTGTATGTTGTAGTTGTAATTAGTGTAATGAGCGCTGAATTTAGCAAAAAGGTTGTCGTAGAAATGATGACTCCACGTCAGGGAGGCGGCAGTGTTTCCATAACTGAATTTGCCCATGGAAACCCCGAAATCGTCGCTTCCGGAATAAATATTCAATTCCAAGCGGTCGTTTCCGGGCAGTCGATGGGTCAATTTCACATTCATGTCGTAGAAATAGAGCGTCGTATTCCGGAGGTTTTTTTCGGGAGCCAGGGCAAGGAACAAATCCGCATAACTTCGTCGTCCGCCCACCAGCCATGTTGTTTTTTCGCCCAAAGGGCCTTCCAGCATTAAGCGGCTGGATATTAATCCCAATCCTCCGGTTCCGTTGACGGTCGAAGGCGTTTCGTTGCGGCTGTGAACGTCTAAGAGCGAGGATAGCCTTCCCCCGAATTTGAACGGAAAATCACCTTTGTACAGTTCAAGGCCGCTAATTACATCGTTGTTGAAAATAGAAAAGAAACCCATCATGTGGGAAGGATTATAGACGGTGGTGTTGTCTAAGAGAATCAGGTTCTGGTCGGGCGAACCGCCGCGGACGCTGAAACCGGAACTTCCTTCCGAAGTTGTCTGTACGCCCGGAAGTAACTGAATCACTTTCAGGACGTCGACTTCTCCCATCAGGGCGGGCATCAACTTGATTTCGTCCATCCGCAACTTTTCTACTCCCATGACAAGACGGGTAATGTTTTCGTCTTTCTGCCGGGAAGTAATGACTACTTCTTCTATCTCATAACTGCTTGTGTCCGTCGATTCTTCACCCGAACGGATATCGGTAATTCGCCCCTCCATTGTACTGTTTTGAGAAAAAGCAAGGAACGGAAAAGCAACTAAAAAGAAAGAAAGAAACCTTCTTAAACGACAGATAATGCTTATTAATCCCATTTGAATCATTTAAAGGTGCAAATGTAAGGATAAAATCGGATTTTCATGCATAATAGCGTTAAAAACTAAAAGATAAAAACTAAAA
>JAISNS010000109.1 GCA_031276105.1 Dysgonamonadaceae bacterium | reverse complement strand
GAAGGCCACGTATATCCCGTCGGAATCGATTCAATTATAATGTACAACAGCATGGAAGTAATTTTATGAGTTATAAATTATAAATTATAAGTTATGAGTTATGAGTAGCCGCGCTTGCGCCCGTCACTTGTCACTTGTCACTTGTCACTACTAAAAAAAGATGGAAATAGAATTTAACAAACAGGGCGCGCCCCTGCTTTTCACCGGCAGAACGGTTTTCGGCAATACCACCGGAGCGCCTATTGAGCAAAACAAGGATTTGAAAAAGATTGCCGTCCAGGTAACGGATACCAAATCCGACCGCGAATTTACGGACGTCTCCGGCATTCGTCTTTTGTCATGGGGAAGCAATAACGATTTTCCCCAATGGGCCGACAAAATTATTACCGGTACCGGCGTCCTCAATACCGGCCTCAAATTCATCCGTAACCTCACATTAGGGCAGGGCATTTATGCCTGCCGAATTTCAGGATACGACGATAAAGGCAATGAAGTGCTGGAACCTTATCCGGATCAGTCGGTAAACGATCTGCTTTCTCACCGCCGAATCCGGCGATACATGGAACGCACGCTTCGCGATTACCTCAAATTCGGTTCGGCTGCCATCCAACTTTTGCCGAACGCCGACGGCAGTAAAATCGTTGGACTGAATCCTTATCCGCCGTGCCGAAGGCCGGCAAAAAGAAAGTTCCATTCTGGTCGTCCGCGACAGTTGGAGCTACAAGGTTACGTATTGCGATCCCTTCTGGCTCGCCTGCTGGCTGGCCGGATGGATATCCATTGCCAAATCGGTACCGGTTCAACTTCAAAGAGTGTACAAAAACAAGGTCACCTGGAAATGGCACATCCAAATACATTACTCTTTCTGGGACAAAATGTTTCCCGAAGCCGGCTACGAAAATACCAAAGACCGGGAAGCAGCATGTCATTCAGACAGCGACAGAGTTCCTGCTTGTCCGACCGGCGGGGAAGAGCTTCCATGTAACCCAGCGCGATAATCATCTGCGAAAATTTAACATTTAATTGCCTCCACAGGCCGTATAGCCAATCCAATAGATGAACTTTTTTGAATTTTTAATATTTTGGAGAGGATTGTGCTGCAATGTGGGGTAAGCTATCACCGCTCCGGCGGCAGCAAATGCCATCCGCATTTATCCCGCTCCGGTAGTCGAGAACTTCCGCATCGGCGGCCTCAGGGTTCCTGCGCAGGCGGTTATCACGGACGTCGGTGGGCAAACAGTGAAAAACGGCGAGAATATCGCGATCGGGCATATCTCCCGCGTGGCGTGTATCTGGTTCGCATAAACGGAAAAACAGTCAAAATAGTGACAAGGGACAAGGGCGCGAAGCACGGCAAACAGTCGCCGCTTCGCGCTCTCGTTATTTTCTGTGTATCTAAAGCGCGCGGTTAATAGAGTTCAATTATAGAACGTTTGCTCAAACGCGGCTTTATAGTCGCGCTTCAAAACGAAACGCTGCCAATAAGCAATCAGGAAGCCGCTTCCGTAGCCTGTTAACTGTACGAAAGAAGCCGCCACAGACAATATCCCGATACTTAAACTCTGAGTTTGCTTTGCCGAATCAATGAAAATCAGCAGGCAAAAAAGGAAAACAGGCGCTAATGCGTATGGATAAAAAAAGGAACCGATCAAAAGGAATGTCAGGCCGGCGGTGAATAAGGCAGGAAGCATATACACCGGTTTCAGGGTTTCAGGGTATTGGGCATAGAGGTTGATTCGGGCAACGCCGGAATTATAAACCTGTTTGAAAAACTTCTTCCAACCGGTTCGCCGTTTATGATAGACCCATGCCTCCGAAAAAAGGCAGGTATGATATCCGGCTTTCATCAGGCGGATGCTTAAATCAATATCTTCGCCAAACCGCATCGCCGAAAATCCTTCCAACGCTTCAAATACGCTTTTCCGGATGCCCAAGTTGAAACTTCGGGGATGAAATTTATCCATTCTTTTTTTATCGCCCCGGATACCTCCGGTTGTAAAAAAAGAGGTCATACTGTAATTAATGGCTTTCTGAATCTTGCTGAAAGTCTTATCCGCTTTGTCCGGCCCTCCGAACGCATCTACCTGAAAGCAACTCAATTGAGTCTCTACTTCTTTCAAATAGTTTTCGGGAATAATGCAATCCGAATCGAAAAAGATCAAATAATCGCCTTTACTCTTGCCTGCGCCAAAGTTGCGGGACAAACCGGGGCCTGAATTCGGTTTGTAAAAATATTGAATCGGAAAAGAAGCTGCATATTTTCGGACAACCGCTTCGCAAGGAATAGACGAACCGTCTTCTACGATAATTACTTCAAAATTTTTATATGTCTGACGTTCCAAACTGCAAAGAAGTTCTTCAACTTCGTTCGGACGGTTATAAACCGGAATTATGACCGAATAAAACATAACAAGTTATTTTTCTTGCCGTTAATACTCGGCATTTTTCGGCGTGCGGGGAAATGGTATCACATCACGGATATTTTGCATACCGGTTACAAACAATACCAAACGTTCAAAACCTAATCCGAAACCGGCGTGAGGCGCTGTTCCGAACTTGCGCGTATCAAGATACCACCACAAGCTATCCATCGACATATTCAGTTCCTGTATGCGATTTAATAATTTTTGGTAATCGGCTTCCCGCTCCGATCCTCCGATGATTTCCCCGATTTTCGGGAACAGGACGTCCATGCCGCGAACGGTTTTTCCATCATCGTTTTGCTTCATATAAAAAGACTTGATCTCTTTCGGATAGTCCGTCAGGATAACCGGACGTTTGAAATGTTCTTCCACCAGATAACGTTCGTGTTCCGATTGCAGGTCGGTTCCCCAATAAACAGGAAATTCAAATTTTTTACCGCACTTTTCCAGTATTTCCACGCCTTCGGTATAAGTGAGACGAACGAAGCGGTTGGCAAGAACGAAATTTAAACGATCAATCAATTCGTTGTCGTACATCTTGTTCAGAAATTCGATGTCATCCTTTCCGTGCTTCAAGGCATACGTAATTACGTATTTCAGGAAATCTTCCGCCAAGTTCATGTTGTCGTTGATGTCGTAAAAAGCCGCTTCGGGTTCGATCATCCAAAATTCGGCCAAATGGCGGGGCGTATTGGAATTTTCGGCGCGAAACGTTGGTCCGAATGTATAGATGCCTCCTAAAGCCATCGCGCCTAATTCGCCTTCCAATTGTCCCGACACGGTCAGGTTGGTCGAATGTCCGAAAAAATCCTGTTCGTAGTCGATTTTCCCTTCTTCCGTTTTCGGGGGATTTTCAATATCCAAAACGGTTACCTGAAACATGGAGCCGGCTCCTTCGGCGTCCGAACCGGTAATGATGGGCGTATGAAAATAAAAGAAACCCTGTTTGTTGAAATATTCGTGAATGGCGTATGCTAAATGGTGGCGGAGACGGAAAATGGCGCCGAATGTATTGGTACGAGGACGAAGATAAGCGATTTCCCTCAAAAATTCCAGCGAGTGGCCTTTCTTTTGCAAAGGATAAACAGAAGGATCGGCCGTTCCGTAAATTTCGATTGTTTCGGCCTGAATTTCAGAATTTTGCCCCTGTCCCTGCGATTCTACCAGTAAACCGGTAACGCCGATGCAAGCGCCCGTCGTGATGGGTTTCAGAAATTCTTCGCCAAACCGGGCTATATCGACCACTACCTGAATGCTGTGGATGACGGAACCGTCGTTCAAGGCAATAAAAGCGACATTTTTATTCCCTCTGCGAGTTCTCACCCAACCTTTTACACATACTTTTCCGCCAAATTCGGCCGGATTTAATAAATCAATGATTTTTGTTCTTTCCATAACTTATTTGTGTTATTCCGCCGCTCCCGTCCAGGCTGTATCAAAAACTTGTCATCTCGCGCTTGACGCGAGATTCCCTTGATACAGCCCTGTGAGCGAACTTGTCTGATTTTTTTATTCGAAAGCTCCCATGCGTAACATGGAAACTTCTTTCTCGTTCAAATACCGCCAGTGACCTCTTTTCAGGTTTTTCTTGGTCAATCCGGCAAAGTAAACGCGGTCTAATTTAATGACATGATACCCTAAACTTTCGAACATCCGCCGGACAATGCGGTTTCGTCCCGAATGAATTTCGATGCCTACCTGATCTTTGTCCGTATCGGTTACATAACTGATCGCGTCGGCATGAATTTCACCGTCTTCCAAATCAATGCCATCGGCCAGTTTTTGCATGTCTTCGATACTCACGTTTTTATCTAACCAGACATGGTAAATCTTCTTTTTCAAGAATTTAGGGTGCGTCAATTTGGAAGCCAAATCCCCGTCGTTGGTCAGCAAGAGGACGCCGGTGGTGTTCCTGTCTAATCTTCCTACCGGAAAAATCCGTTCATGGCAAGCGTTTTTAACCAAGTCCATAACGGTAAGCCGTTCCTGAGGATCGTCGGCGGTAGTTACGCAATTCTTTGGTTTATTCAGCAAGACATAGATTTTGTGTTCCAGTTGAACCGGTTGTTCGTGAAAAGTTACTTGATCGGAGCGTTTTACTTTAGAACCTAATTCCGAAACCGTTTCACCATTTACTTTTACCACTCCCGACTGGATGAAGGCATCGGCTTCGCGGCGCGAGCAGATACCGGCATTTGCCAAATATTTGTTCAAACGGATAAGTTCTTCCGGGTCAAAGTTTTCTTCTCTGTACTTCAACTGTTTTTGTAAACCGTACTTGGCATTCGGATTTTTGTTTGGCCCTTGATTTCTGTTCAGCATTTGCTTGGGTTTTTTCACACCTCTTTGCAATTGCGGTTTTTGCGGATAAGCATTGTTTCGGTTGTAAGCATTGCTTTGGCGGTCAATTACTTCTCCTACACGAAGTCTCCGTTTTTTAACGCCTTCATTTCCCTGCCCGGGTTCATTTTCCGGGTTTTCATAATTCCGCTGGGGACGGGGATTATATCCGTTTCCTGTCCGGTCGTAATTACTTCCACCCTGGTAATTATATCCGCCGTATCCACCCTGGCGGTCATAATTTCCCGTTGAATTGTAATTTCCGGACGAAGCCGGATGATCGTAGTTAGGCCGTGGCCGGTTGTAATTACCCGAATCCTGCCGATCGTAATTTCCCCGTTGGCGATTGTAGTTTCCCCTGTTGTCCTGTCGTCCGTAATTTCCACTGGGGTTGTTTCCATAATTGGAACGGTTGAAAGGTTGGTACGGTCTTCTCTCACGATTTTGCCCGTCGTCGTTTTGCCCGTCATTATTGTAACGGGGTTTCCATTCATCTCTCTCTGTAGTCATTGTTTTGAGAATTTGATTAGTGTGTTTTTAAAATTTATTTTTTAACTCTGTTTAATTAAATACCTGTGTAATTTTGAGGTGTAATTTTTTTCAATTCGCTTTTAACATCTTCGCAAACATTCAGCGAATCAATAAAAACATGTATTGATTCTCCCGTAATTGCCTCATTGGTACGGGTCAATGCTTTCAACGCTTCATAGGGTTTCGGATAGCCTTCTCTTCTCAGAATGGTTTGAATGCCTTCGGCTACCACAGCCCATGCGTTTTCCAAATCTTTTAATATAACGTTTTTATTCAATAATAGTTTATCCAATCCTTTCAGAAGACTTCGTAAAGAAATAAAAATATGCGCGAAAGGCACTCCTGTATTTCTTAATACGGTAGAATCCGTTAAATCGCGTTGCAGGCGGGAAACGGGTAATTTGGCCGAAAGATGTTCTAACAGGGCGTTCGCAATTCCCAGATTTCCTTCTGCATTTTCAAAATCAATCGGGTTCACTTTGTGCGGCATGGCTGAAGAGCCTATTTCTCCGTCTTTGATTTTTTGTTTGAAATATTCCATGGAGATATATTGCCAAAAATCTTTAGCCAAATCCAGCAAAATAGTGTTGATGCGTTTCAAACCGTCGAACAAAGCGGCCGGATTGTCGTAATTGGAAATTTGGGTGGTATATTCTTCCCTGATTAATCCCAATTTCTTGCTTACAAAGTCATTTCCAAACTGTTTCCAGTCGATGCCGGGATAAGCTGCATGGTGAGCGTTGAAATTACCGGTGGCTCCTCCGAATTTTGCGGAAAGAGGTATCTCGTGCAGCAGATGGAGTTGTTGTTCCAAACGGTAGATAAATACCTGAATTTCTTTTCCTAAACGTGTGGGCGATGCCGGTTGCCCGTGCGTTTTTGCCAACATGGGAACAGTTTCCCATTCTTTCGCATATTGCCGTAAGGCGTCGATTAAGCGGTTCAGCAAAGGGTAATATTCATTGGATAAAGCTTCTTTGAACGATAGCGGGACAGCCGTGTTGTTAATGTCCTGAGAGGTCAAACCGAAATGAATATATTCTTTGTAATCATCCAGATGTAACCGTTCGAACTGTTCTTTAAGAAAATATTCGACCGCTTTTACATCGTGATTGGTTGTTTTTTCAATATCTTTTATTTTCCGGGCGTCGTCTAACGAAAATTCGTTATATATTTGCCGCAAAGAATAAAAAATACCCGGTTCATTCAACTGCTTTAATTGCGGAAGGGGCCATTCGCATAAAGCAATGAAGTATTCGATCTCTACAAGCGCCCGATACCTAATCAGCGCAAATTCTGAGAAATAATTTGATAGAGAAGCCGTTTTGTCCCGGTATCTACCATCTACCGGTGATATTGCCGTTAGTAAATTTAACTCCATAAAATATAAAGACATATTTGTCTGTAAACGTAAAAACAGGTTACAAAGGTAATATTTTCTTTTTGAATTAAGCATTAAGAATGAAAGATTTATTTTATCTTTGTGAAAATTTTCAATAAAAACCATCGTAAAGAACGGGATTCCGTGCACCCAATAAAAATTTTATAATGTATAAGATAAGCAAACAATTTTCTTTTTCGGCTTCCCACATATTGAACCGGTTGGGCAAAGATCATCCCTGTTCGCGGATGCATGGGCATAATTATGTGGTTACCGTCCATTTGAAATCGGATACACTGGATGAATACGGATTTGTAAAAGATTATAAATCACTGAAATTCGTCAAACAATACATTGATGAAACGTTAGATCACAGGCATTTGAATGAAATAATTCCCTCTCATCCGACTTCCGAAAACATTGCCCGCTTCCTTTTTGAGCGTTTCAAACCGGAAATTCCCGAATTATACGCAGTCGAAGTGAGTGAAACGCCCCAAACTTCCTGTATTTATGAACCTTAATGTTAAAGAAATATTTTATTCTTTGCAGGGCGAAGGAGGGCGTCAGGGCGAGGCTTCCATTTTTATCCGGCTCACAGGCTGCAATTTAAGTTGTGATTTTTGCGATACGGACTTTGAATCGGGGAGTAACCGGTCGGTCGAACAAATTCTTTCCTCTATCCGGCGCTTTCCCTGTCGCTGGATTGTTTGGACGGGAGGCGAGCCGACATTGCAGTTGACCGACGAAATTTTATTGTTTTTTAAGGAGGCCGGTTTTCGACAAGCTATCGAAAGTAACGGCTACAAACAATTATCGACATTATTGAATTATACGGTGGTAAGTCCTAAAGGGAAAAAGACTTATGCGAAAGCAATCAATCCTCGCGTAGACGAAGTCCGCTTGCCGGTGCAGGAAGGCGACCCGATTCCTCCTTTGGAAATGTTACCGGAAGCGCATTTTTTCTTCCTAAGCCCTGTTTTTACCGGCAACGAAGTTTCTACGAAAGCCAATATTGATTATTGCGTGGAGCAAATCAAACGATTTCCCTGCTGGCGCCTGAGTTTGCAGATACATAAACTGATTGGAATTGAATAATATGGAACGGTTTGATTTGAATATATTAGGCTGCGGTTCGGCTCTTCCCACGACAAAACATCATTTGAGTTCTCAGGTGATTAATTTGCGGGATAAATTATTTATGATTGACTGCGGCGAGGGGACGCAAATGCAATTCCGGAGCATGAAACTCAATTTTAATCGTCTCAATCACATTTTTCTTTCTCATTTACACGGCGATCATTGTTTAGGTTTACCGGGTTTGATTTCAACGATGGGCTTGTTGGGTCGTACCGCCGAATTGCACGTTCATGCCCAGCCGGATGCAGAAAAAGTATTCAAACCGGCGCTCCAATATTTTTGCAACCGGTTTCCTTATCAAGTCCTTTTTCATCCGTTCAATCCGGCTAAAAACGAATTGATTTGGGAAGACCGGACGTTGAAAGTATATACCATCCCGTTGAAACATCGTGTACCGACTGCCGGATTTTTGTTTGAGGAAAAACCGGCAAGTCTCCGTCACATCATACGGGAAATGATTGATTTTTACCGGGTTCCGGTTTCCCAAATAAAAGCGGTCAAAGACGGAGCGGATTTTGTTACGCCGGAAAAAGAAGTTATTCCGAATCATCGCTTGACTCGTCCGGGGAAACTTCCTCGTAAATACGCTTATTGTTCGGACACCTGTTATTTCGAAAAAATAATTCCGCTGATTGAAGGCGTAGATTTGCTTTATCACGAAGCCACTTTCGGCGAAAAAGATTCGGCAAGCGCCCAACTCACGTTTCACTCTACAGCCCGGCAAGCGGCGCAGATAGCCAAGTCGGCAAAAGTAAAACGTTTGTTGTTAGGACATTACTCTGCCCGTTATCCCGACGAATCGATTTTATTGAAAGAAGCGCAGGAAATTTTTCCCGAAACTATACAGGGAAATGAAAAGATGGTAATTAAAATTTGAAATATCTCAAAAAATAATCTACTTTTGCATTCAATTATGTTTAGAAAGATGAAATCAGTTTTTAAATTTTCGTTGACCGTTCGATGGAGTATTATATTGATCTTTTTTCCCTTATTTGTTTCAGGACAAAGTTCTTGGGGTAAATTACGTTTCGTTAATAACTCTTCGCTGGAAGAGTCGGCGCGTTCCCTGTACGAGAGAGCGACGAAAAACAGTTATGACTCCAATTTCAGTCTGTTTCAGGCGATTGCCTTTCCCGTTGACCGCTTAAGCGAGGCCGAAGTTGCCGTTGATTATGTCAATAACGAGTTTATTGTCAAAATAGGCGACAGGGAACTTTATCCGGATTTACCCGACTGGCAATTAGTGCCGATAGCCCGGTTTGCTAACAGTTCCTACCAGAGCGTTTTCACTTCAGCCGGCGATCCTCAAAACGAAGAAGCTCAGTTAAAATACCATCCTGCTTTTTTGGATAATTTACTCGGATTGCGATTACTGCAAGCCCATTTATTGTTTATTAATCCGGAACTTTTGGGTGAAGTTCCCAAAAATGAAAACGGTAATTACATCCTTGCACCTTCCGAAGAGGGACTTCTGCCGCCGCCTAATCCTAACAAGTACAGAACACTATTTAATGAAATCAAAAAAAATAACATTAACTACAAATCTTATATATTAACCGACAGGGATTTAGATATTCGTTTCGATATTGATGGCGACGATTTATCTTTTTCGGACAATCCGTATTATTATTTTTTTGAGGATGTTGTTGCGTCAAAAGAAACTAATGGCGCTCATGTCGATCTTGAATATTATTATAATGAAATAGAAATAAATGCAAAAGTTTTTTTGAGAGATAAATATACTCCAGACCTCAATCCGAGAACGAATTTAAAGGGTTTATTGAAAGTATTGGCCGATAATAAGCAAAATGAAATTTTCAATCCGTATACTTTGCACTATATCAACGATATTTTGGAACAGATGAATGTGGCGCTGAGCCGGTTACCTGGTGAAAAAACAGCCGGCACAAATCCTCCTGCGATGAACAACCGGACATCTTCATTCAAAAAAAATTGGGATTTGTTGAAGCGTTACAATCCCGCAGTATATTCCGCAGTCGAAAATATTTCTCATTGGGCTGCTTTTTTCCGGTATATCCGGTTGTCGAATCCGGATAATTGGACGCTTTTTTTTAAGAAAGTAGAAAGTATAACGGTAAAAGCTCCGGCGGTTCGAACGCCAACTTCTTTTGTTGAAAGCGGGAA
>JAISNS010000363.1 GCA_031276105.1 Dysgonamonadaceae bacterium | reverse complement strand
ATTGACGGAAAACGCCTCTTAGACCGCGCCGTTTCGTCGCAAGCCGTCACGCTCCCCGTCGCCGCTTTCCCTTCCGGTATTTATATATTGGTTATCAACCAACAAGAAAAAAGAGAAATAATAAAAATTAAAATTTGAGCAACGTGAAACAACTCAGTTTACTATTCCGAAGTTTCGTGCCGGTAGCAGCCATTGCTTCGCTTTCCATCGCAAACGCCCACGAGGTTTCTACCGAAGTGCAAAAGAAAAATGCTTTGTTGGAAGAGTTTACCGGCATTCACTGCGTTTTCTGTCCCGACGGACACAAAATCGCTAACAACCTGATTACCGCTCAGGAAGGAAAAATTTATACCATCGCCGTTCATTCGGGAAATTATGCCCAGCCGTACACCGGCGAACCCGATTTCCGGATACCCGAAGGAGAAGCGATAGACAACTATTTTCAAGTGTCGAGCTATCCGTGCGGAACGGTGAACCGCAAGCAAATCCGAATCAACGGACAATTGAGGTCGCTCATACTCGGTCGCAGCGAGTGGTCGAAATCCGCCAAAGAAGTCATTCGGGAAGACGCGCCGGTTAACTTGTGGATGAACGCCGCTTTCGACGGCAGTTCGCGCACCCTGACCGTTGACGTAGAAGCCTATTACACATCCGATTCGGAAACAGAGGAAAACTTTATGAACCTCCTGATTACCCAAAGCAATATCTTAGGCCCCCAAACCGGCGGACTGATGGGCGACGAGTATGTACATCGACATCAATTAAAAGCCTTTATCACACCGCTTTGGGGCGATACCATTCATCAACCCAAAGCCGGCGAATATTTTACGAAACGCTATGTTTATCAACTGCCCGAAGCGGTGAACAACGTCCCGCTGAAAGCCGAAGACATGGAAATACTGGCTTTTGTTACCGCCGGTAAAACAGACGTCCTGAACGTGATTGGCCAAAAACCTTCCTATATCAATTATACGAAGCCGATGAAAATCACTTTGTCGCCGCCGAAAGAAGGCTATGCCGCGTGTTACGCTTTCAACTTTTTTGAGTTGAACGTGAAAAACGAATCGCATTATTCCCTGACAACCATTGATTTTACGGTCAACATCAACAACGAAGCGCAGACGGTGACGTGGACGGGCGAAATCCCTTCCTATCAAAGCCAAACCCTCCGCCTCAACGTGCAACCGTACAATTTGTTGGAAAACAATACCTTTGAAATCGAAGCGACGAAAGTCAACGACAAATCCGTCAGCAATACGCGATTAAGCGGAACATTTGAACAACCGTTTCAAACGACGCCGCGCCTGTTGGTCAATATAAAAACCGATGTGTATGCCGACGAAAACACGTTTACCCTCAAAAACCGCGAGGGACAAATTGTCCATACCTTTGGCCCTTACCCCGCCGGAGAGAACACGTTGCGAAAAGACACCGTTGACTTGGAAGCCAATCAAATTTACTGCTTTGAAGTAGCCGACTGCTTGGGCGACGGCTTCTCCAGCGGTTATGTCGAACTGAAAAAATCGGACGCCTCCACTTTCGCGCAGAACAGAAATATCTCGACTTTTGGCAGTCGCCTCTTTTTCGTTACCGCTTTGCCGAATGTTACAGCCGTTCATTCTCCGCAACCGCTTGATTTGAAAGCGTCGGTTGACGAGCGGAACAACCTCTGCCTGTCGGGCGATTTATCGGGACAAATCGCAATGAAACTTTACGCTTTAAGCGGACAATGCGTTTGGAAACGCGAAATAGCTTCGAAACGAAGCCCCGGCGACGTCCGTATTCCGCTTGGAGGCTTATCTTCCGGACTTTATTTACTTGAAATTAATAAAAACAATCAACGGGAAACGTCGAAAATACAAATTAGATAAACGTGTTTTCGACAATTCCCAATTTATTCACTAATTTAAAAATAAACAAAATGAGAAAAATGTTACTGACAGTCTTCGGACTAATGTGTGCAGGAGTGTTAACGGCGCAGTGGAATCCGCAGGAAGACCTGCGTGTAACCGTTGACGAGATTTTGGATTTTGAAGTGCAAACGAACAGAGACGGGGTTACGTTTGTCGCGTTCTGGGATTTGGTAAAGGAAGACCCCGAAAAACTGGGAAACCGGTATTCCGATGGTTCGGATGTCGCTTACTTTCTGCAAATCATCGACAAAGACGGGAACAAACTGTTTCCGAATGCAGGGAAATTAATCAGCAATGAGCCTACCCGTTCGTTTACCATGGGCAAAGACAGGGCTATTTTTACGGATAGCGACGGCAATGCCCTGTACATTGTGAAAGACGAACGCAATGCTACAAGCGGCACAGATCAAGGATACTTTGTGTATAAAGTATCGCCTGCCGGCGAATTGCTTTGGGACGAGCCGCTGGATTTGGACAAGGGATTCGCTTATGAATTGCCTGTCAACATTCAGGTAATCGAAGATGCTTACGGCGATTATATTTTTGCGCATGATATTTATGTCGGTAGCAAATCTTATACGGTGATCGATAAAGTATCGAAAGCCGGCGAATTTGTATGGGGTAAAAACAATCCGTTGTTGCTGACCGATGACGCGACTTCGTATGTGCATCCCTTTTTGGTGGATGCCGGTTACGGCGACTTTATTGTCGTTTATGCCAAAGGTGGCAGCTTTCAGCTCTATGCGCAAAAATACAGTTTCGACAAAGAACCTGCCTGGACAAATCCGACGCTCATCTACAACGACGGTTTTCCCAGTCTCGCTTACCTGGTCTCATCCGTTGACGTAATTTCCGACCAAAAGGGCGGTTGCTTTGTGGGCTGGTACGACGACCATAACAACACGAAGTATGAAAAAGCCTACGTGTCGCACATTTTGTCGGACGGAACACAGGGATTTGTTACTTCCGGCGAAGAACAGGGCTTGCGCTTGAACTGGAATGAGAATAAGCGCGGTTTCCGTCCTGCCTTAGCCTACGACCCGGTCAGTGAAAACCTCTATGCAGTATGGGCAGAACACAATGAAAATCAATCGTACCGAAGTATTGTTCTGCAAAAAATATCCAAAGAAGGCGAATTGACGTGGACCAATACGCAGGCCGGAGACGAAGGCAATACCAACGGTTTGCTGTTAGACTTCGGCTGGAGTCCGCAAGCGGTCGATTATTACAGCATCCGGTTAGCCGGCAAAGAGAAGATCGTGGTTTTCTACGAACATGATTACGGAGCGAATGGCACCGAAAATATTGCCGCACTTTTCGACGTCAGCGGCGAACAGCCGGAATACGTTTGGGAAGAAGAACGCCGGGTGTTTTCGGAAAAAACCACCGGAACAAAGAGCGGTCTAATCTCCCTGCCGTTGTTCAACAACGAGTATTTTCTCACATTTTGGAGCGATTTCCGGGCTGGCTATCTATCGGAAGGCGCCGTATTTGCCCATAAAATACCTTTCAGCGATAACGGCGACGTCGCCATTCGTGTCCCGGAAACCGGATCGAACAGCAGTTTCGGAATCATTGTCAACCGGATAGACGGCAAAATTGATTTCGTATTGGAAAGCGCTGCAGCCGGAAAAGCCGGTATCGAAATTTATTCCGTTTCGGGAATGAAAGTAGCCGCTCTCCAATCGAAGTTGCATAATGGGGAAAACGTCATTCCCTACGATGTCCGGCGCTTGCCATCCGGCGTTTATATTGCCCAAGTTACTACGCCCAACGGCGTACAGACCCAACGGTTTATTGTTCAATAGTGACAAGTGACAAGTGACAAGTGCGCGAAGCGAATGGCTTCGTCACTCGTCACTCGTCACTCATAATTCATAATTCATAATTCATAATTAATTTACACGCATATGAAAAAAATTATTTCTCTTTTAATCGCTTGTGTCGTTGGGCTGATAACAGCCACGGCGCAAATCAACAGTTACAGTTTTGCCTATACGGCAGGAACTTACTCCGAAATTTCCGGAGGAACAGTCGTTTATTCCGGCGCAGCATTGGGCGAAAGCTCTTTGTCTTTGGAAAATTATGCTTTCGCTTCGGGGCGTACCCTGACCAACGAAATTGCCGACGTAAGCGGCTTTCCGATTGGGTTTAACTTCAATTTTGGTGCGCAAACGTTTACCCATTTTGTCGTTAGCCCCAACGGTTTTATCTATTTGGGCAGCAGCGAACCATTTAAAGTGGACGCTACCAGTACGACGTCGGTTTTGGTCGATGACAACCGCTTTACAGAAGGCGCCCTCAATGTATTGGGCTTTACGCGCACTACCGCATGGAACAAGGCCAATGCCGACACCGAAATCAGCTATCTGCTTTCCGGCGAGACCGGAAGCCGGACGTTGACCGTACAGTTCAAGAAGATTATTCTTACCCTGTCGACGGAAGTTGCGTTTGACATTCAAATCAAACTCTATGAAGCCGACAGCAAAGTGGAATTAGTTTTCAGCGGCTTTCAGGCTCAATCCGAATTTGCTTGGGCTGAAGTCGGTTTGAAAGGCGACGCAGCCGGGAATACGAAATTTCTCACCCGCTTGGCAGGTAATGCGGATACTCCCCAAAA
The DNA here is from genome assembly GCA_031276105.1 of Dysgonamonadaceae bacterium. GTDB lineage: Bacteria > Bacteroidota > Bacteroidia > Bacteroidales > Azobacteroidaceae > Azobacteroides. Next base: position 5,470 of record JAISNS010000363.1, on the reverse strand, counting down.
TTGGTCGGCAGCTACCGCCGGCGTAACGGGGAATTTTAGTTTGCGTTACACCGTTTGCGACAGCGGTACGACTTTCACTTTCACGCCTCCCCCGGCTTGTGAAGCTCCCACAAATAAACCGACCGCTTTGCAATTAACGGCAACTTCCAACAGCATCAATGGTAGCTTTACGGCTGCCGAGGGCGTCGATAAATATTTGGTATTGATGACCAAAGAAGAAATCTCAATGATAGCTACTGATGATAAGCCGGCCCAAGATGTAACTTATAACATCGGCGATATCATCAATAACAAATGGATCGTAGTTGCCTTTTCGTCCAATACCACTTTTTCTGTGGGCAATCTGGACGGGGCTACCGAATACCTGTTTGCTCTCTATTCCGCCAATACGGAATGTATGAACGGGCCTAAATATTCCATAATAGGTCCTCCTACCCAAGACGAAATTAAGACTTTGCCGGGCGCGCCCCAATTATCGTCGGAAGGTGGTTTTAGAAGTTTAACATTGGCTGCTCAGGCAGACGCCGACAACAATCCGATTATTGTAGCTGTCAACACAGGGCAATGGGCAATTGATAATCTCTATAACCAAACGAACGACGGCGTTTTCGGCACGCCGACAACGGATGTGAATGTAGGCGATCGGTTGGCCGGCGGCGGAACGGTAATCTACAAAGGCCCTGCAAGCAATGCCATTGAAGTAACGGGATTGAAACCCAACAAACTGATTAACTTCGCTGCTTGGAGTTACAGCGAAACTTTGGATACGCTTTCCACTACGGTTAATAAATTCAACATTACAACGTGGGGCGAATTGCCTTATTTCTTGGATTTTTCGCAATATAAAGCTTATGATATACCTGAAAGTTGGGAACAGGAAGGCGAAAATTTTCAATTGACTCAAAACAGTACTACGCAGAGAGGAAATCTGCTGGAGGCACGTATTACGACCGCTTCGCCGGAAAATCCCGTATATAGCTCTGTTGCTACGCAATATATAGTGACGACTGAAGGTAACAGTCGTTTGGTATTGTCCGGCAAACTGACGGTTACAACCGGTTCTACTCCGGTCTTTACTACCGTTGGTTATAACGACTGGCATGAAAAAGACAGTATGGTGTTTTCTGTGAAAAAGTTTGGGGAAAACGAGTATGTCCCGGTTCTTACAATCAAAAAGGATAATGCACAAAACTTTTTCCCGGATGCAAGCGCTGCCGGCCTCTATTCGAATATAACCATTCCCATCGAAGGCCTTTCCAATGATACCATCCAAGTAAAATTGGCATGGACGACGCATAAAGCCGGTACGCTCCTTTGGGATATTACCAAGTTCATCATCGAAGAAAAACCACTCTACGAAGCCCCCGTTAATTTAACGGTAAATCCGGCTTCGATTGTAGGCAGTCAGGCCACGATTACTTGGGAAAAACATGCAACAGGAACCGAATCGGCTTGGGAAGTTCGCTATCGTCCCATCAACTCCGAAACATGGAGTACACCCGTAGAAACCGGCGAAACCAACTACACGTTTACAACCTTGCCTACCGAAGCGACCGTAGAAGTTGCGGTAAGAGCCGTTGTGGGGCTAAACTTATATAGTCCGTGGAGCTTTCCTCCAATTACTTTCAAAACCGGTTACGGACTGCCGTATGGCGAAAATTTCGATAGCTACGCTTCTTCTGCGGCTTTTACGGCTAATTCGGGTTGGACGCTTTCTTCTACATTAATTTTGTGGAATTCATTGGCTTTGCGTTTTCGGCTAAATCAAACTTCTCCTCCGGTAACGGCTTCTGCGCTATTGCCTAAGTTGGATTTCGGAGACGGGTCTGCAAACTACAAACTGGCATTCAGTTTATCAAAATCGGGTACTGTGCCTGATAATGATTCTATCTATGTAATTGATAAAACGGCGGAAGAAGAAATTATTTTGAAGAAATATTCAAATACCGTATCAGGGAACGATACTATTGTCCTTGAAGGATTTACCGGAATCAAACAACTTGGTTTTAAAGTGATAGAAAATACTCGCAACACTATGGCTTATTTCTTCTTGGACGACGTCAGCATTTTCCCGACCTGCCCCGTGGCCGTAACCGGCGCTCAAGCTTCCGACATTACTACGGACGAAGCCAAAGTATCGTGGGAAGGCGAAGCCGAAGAATGGTTAGTCTTCATCCGCAAGGCCGGCGAAACAACGAAAGACTTTGTTGTCCGGACGGAAAAAGATTCCCTCTTTACCGGTTTGGAAGAAGCCACGACCTACGAAGTGGGCATCACTACTTCCTGCGCACCGGGCGATACGGCTAAAGTAACGATCGTCAGCTTTACTACTTTGACAACGATTCCCTGCGCGCAGGTAACGGATATCGAAGCTACGGCCACCACCGGAAGCATTACCCTTACATGGGTTTCGGAAGCGCCCCAGTTCAAAGTGCGATTCCGTGAAGCCGGCGCCGAAACATGGACGGCGGAACGTTCGATTGAAGGAGCCACTACCACCACGTTCATCGGTTTAACGCACAACACTACTTACGAATATGCCATTCAAACGATTTGCAGCAGCGCCGAAGGCGACTTCAGCGATTATACGGTAGTAGCTACTATTAAAACCGAAGAAATCACCTGTTTCCAGCCGACCAACATCGTAGCTGATCCGTTAGGCTATCGTTCGGCCACGCTCAACTGGGAAGGCGAAGCCACGAACTACGAACTGTCGTGGGCGAAAAGCAGCGAAGATTGGACGGTAGTTATCGTCAACGCCAAATCGTACGATTTGAGCAATCTGACTCCTCAAACGTCGTATAAAGCACAAGTCCGCAGCATCTGTGCCGAAGGCGATACGAGCGTCTATTCGCCGGTTTACAACTTTACGACGGCAGCAGTTCCTGTATGTCCTATTCCGACCAACTTGACCGCCGCTTCGATAACCGCTCATTCGGCGGTACTTAGCTGGACGGCCAACGCCGCCAATACGTCGTGGGATGTGCGTTACCGCAACTCCACCGTGCAAGATTGGACAGACACGCTCGCGCTTCCGAATCCGTCGTGCGAATTGACCGGTTTAGTGGAAAATACCACCTATTTGTGGCGCGTAAAAGCGCATTGTGCCGAAACGGAAAATGAAAGCGCTTATGCTTCGCAAACGAACTTTTCGACTATCGGCACCGGTATCGGTTCGGTAAGCGGCGACGCTTTGAAAGTAGTCGTTTCCCAATATGCCGTCAGCGTATCGAATCCGGAAAATGCCTACATCGAACGCATCCGGCTGTATGCCATAGACGGCAGTTTGTTGCAGGACTTTAGCGTTCGTTCGTCCGACAACGTGTTGATACCAACCGCCATTACGCAAAAAATAGCGATAGTGAAAGTGAGCGGTAAAGATACGCAAGCGGTCTTCAAAGTCGCAGTGAAGAAGTGACAAAGTGACGAGTGACAAGTGACAAAGGCTGTCGGCTGTGTGCCGATAGCCTTTGTTTTTAAATGAGCATACGCATTAAAGAAACACCCGGACTATTTTTATTCGTCGGTGTATAATGTCGGGGATTTTATGCTACCTTTGCGACGAATTTTTTAATAACAGGATCAATGTTTACTTCGAGAAAATTACCTATCGACATTCAGGATTTTGATAAACTTCGTTCCGGCAACAATTTATATGATTCTTGACCGTATTTCCATATTGAATTTCAAAAACATTGAAGAAGCAGGCTTATCTTTTTCTCCGAAAATGAATTGCTTCTTCGGCAACAACGGCATGGGAAAAACCAATCTGCTGGATGCCTTGTATTACCTGTCTTTTACGAAGAATCATACGAATCTGCTTGATTCGCAACTGATCAAACACGAACAGGATTTTTGCGTGTTGCAAGGTTTTTACTGCGAAGGCGAAACTGCGGAGGAGATTTACTGCGGAATTAAACGGAAACAAAAGAAAGTCTTCAAACGCAACAAGAAAGAATATGAACGTTTATCCGACCACATCGGATTGATTCCGTTGGTGATGATTTCTCCTTCCGACAGCGATTTGATTCATGGCGGAAGCGACGAAAGGCGGAAGTTTGCCGACATGCTGATTTGCCAGTGCGACAAAGAATATCTTCACGCGCTCATCCGGTACAATAAAGCCTTGCATCAACGCAATTGCTTGTTGCGCGAAGCTCCCGATTCGACCGATGCTTCTTTGTTCGAAGTGTTGGAAGAACAGTTAATTCACGAAGGCGAAACGGTTTATAACAAGCGCAAGGAATTTATTACCGATTTCATACCGGTCTTTAAAGAATATTACCGCACGATTGCCGATGAATCCGAACCGGTCGATCTGCAATATGATTCGCAATTAAATAGCGCTCCGTTCGCCCAATGGTTTGCCGACAGGCGGGAAAAAGATAAACTGCTGGGCTATACCGGCGCCGGAATACATAAGGATGATTTTCATTTTTTGCTGGAAAATTACCTGATCCGGAAAATCGGTTCACAAGGGCAATGTAAAACCTATTTGATTGCTTTGAAACTGGCGCAGTTCAATTTTCTTGTCCGTAAAAAATCAACATTTCCAATCCTGCTGCTGGATGATATTTTCGACAAATTAGACGCCGGACGGGTGGAACAAATCATCCGCTTGCTGTTGCAGCCGGAGTTCGGCCAGATATTTATCACCGACACCAACCGGAAATACTTAGACGAAATACTGGAAGGATTGAATCATGATTATAAACTGTTTCGGGTGAACGGCGGCATAATTAACGAATGGCAATGAAAAAAAGTAATACACAGCACATATCGAACGTATTGGGTTCTTTTTTCGATGAAAATCCGCAATTAGCCCGGAAACTGTCGGAAACGCGGTTGATAAATTCATGGGAAAAGGTGCTGAATCCGGTTATTTCACGTTATACCTCCCAACTGTTTATTAAAAACCGGTGTTTATACGTGAAAATAAATTCTTCGGTAGTGAAAAGCGAATTGATGATGAGACGCGAACAATTGATCCGGGATTTGAACAGCGAAACCGGCGAAACGGTCATTACCGGCATCCACTTCCTTTAAGACAGTCGCCGCTATCGGGGTAAAAAAAAAGACAGGAAGATGTTTTTTTCATCTTTCCTGCCTTTCTATCTTTAATTGGCTTGTTATCAGAATTTGTAGAGGAACCCGATATTTATTGCGCCTAAGGTAGCAACATCACCGGCATCTACTCCAAGACCGAAATTGGTAACAGTTGCTGCATCTTTAACGTTTACTTGAGTAAATCCGATATTAAGGAAATTCAAGTTCGTTAATAATGTGAATTTATCCGATAAATCATATTTCAGTACCGGATGGATATCCAACCCAAAAGCTGTAAACTTTTCCGTATTATCTCCTACTCCTGTTTCTCCACCACCAAAGGCTAAGGCTGCTGATCCCCAAACGCTGAATTTGCCGAATTCTACAAATGAATAACGTGCGTAGGGAGCTAACCCCCATCCAC
>JAISNS010000347.1 GCA_031276105.1 Dysgonamonadaceae bacterium | reverse complement strand
GATGAAAATTGTTCCTCAAAAGTTTGGCGCGTAAAAATAAAAGTTGTACATTTGCAACGCAAAATTACATGGTGGTCGTAGCTCAGTTGGTTAGAGCATCAGATTGTGGTTCTGAGGGTCGTGGGTTCGAACCCCATCTTCCACCAAAGCCATGGATAATGAAAAATCAATTTGTGATGAATGTAGCAAATTGATTTTTTTGCTTTTGAGTTTGATTGATGAACGTTCGCTTTAAAGGATTGAAGCATTTTTAGTTTATTTACACGTATGAAGATATTGTTTATTGGTGGCACCGGAACTATAAGCGCCGCTATTTCACGTTTGCTGATCGCGCAAGGACATGAGTTATATCTCTTGAACAGAGGCAATAGAAACAACCTCCTGCCTCAAGGCGTTATCCCTTTATTGACCGATATTAATGATGAAGCGAAAACAGCCGCTTTGATCGAAGCTTTGGAATGGGACTGCGTCGCCGATTTTATTGCTTTCGTTCCTGAACATTTGCAGCGCGATTATCGTTTATTTAAAGATAAAACCCGGCAATTTATTTTTATCAGTTCGGCGTCGGCCTATCAGAAGCCCCTTTCCGATTACCGGGTGACGGAAGCTACGCCGCTGGCAAATCCGTATTGGGAATATTCGCGCAATAAAATTGCCTGCGAAGATTATTTGATGCAACTGTACCGCGAAGAAGGTTTTCCCATTACTATTGTGCGTCCGAGTTACACTTACGACGAACGCTTGATTCCGCTGGCCGTACATGGGCGAAACGGTTATTGGCAAGTCGTTAAGCGGATGCGGGAAGGTAAACCGGTGATTATCCACGGCGACGGAACTTCGCTCTGGACAATGACGCACAACAGCGATTTTGCGAAAGGCTTTGCCGGACTTATCGGAAATATCCACGCCTTGGGTGAAGCGGTGCAAATTACTTCGGACGAAACGCTTACGTGGAACCAAATCTATTCCTGCATTGCCCAAGCGTTGAACGTTCCACTGAAAGCCGTTCATGTTTCATCCGAATTTCTGGCTGCGGCAAGCGATTATGATTTTACCGGCGGACTGCTGGGCGACAAAGCCGTTTCGGTGGTATTCGATAACACAAAACTCAAACGGTTGGTACCCGGATTCACTGCCGTAAAACGATTCGACGAAGGCATAAAAGATTCTATTGATTATATACTTGCTCATCCCGAATACCAAAAGGAAGACCCGGAATTTGACCGTTGGTGCGACCGGATTATCGAAATTCGCGAAAAAGCAATCAGAGAAATGAAAGAAAAAGCAATATAATCTATAACTTACAATTTTTAGTTTTTAGTTTTTAAAGATATGGTAACAGCGATGAAATACAATACACAGGAAAAGTGTTTGGCTTTGCCCGAATACGGCAGGAATATCCAAAACATGGTAAATTATTGCGTTTCGATTCCCAATCGGGAAGAACGGACGCAATGCGCCAATACAATTATTGATATCATGGGGAATATGTTCCCGCATTTGCGCGACGTCAACGATTTCAAACATATCCTTTGGGATCATTTGGCCATCATGGCCGATTTCGCTTTGGATATTGATTATCCCTACGAAGTGATAAAAAAGGAAAATTTGTATATCAAACCCAACCGGCTGCCGTATAATCAGGTACGCATCATATATAAGCATTACGGCAAATTTCTGGAAAATATGATCCGGAAAGCAACCGAATATGAATCCGGCGAACAAAAAGAATGTCTCGTCGGATTATTAGCCAATCACATGAAAAAATCGTTCCTTACATGGAATAAGGAAGTGGTGGACGACAGCAAGATTTTCAAGGATTTGGAGCATCTTTCGAAAGGAAGAATTGTGCTGGACGAAGATTCGCATAAATTGATCGAATCGAGGGATATCCTGATGAAAAAGAACAAAAACCTCACGAGAAGGCAAAATAAATAGATTTTTCGACTCATTCATGGCGACATTTGTAATTGAAGGCGGACACAGACTGTCGGGCGAAATTGTTCCGCAAGGAGCTAAAAATGAAGCGTTGCAAGTAATTTGCGCCACTTTGCTCACCCCCGAAAAGGTAACTGTCCACAATATTCCGGATATTCTGGACGTCAACAACCTGATTGTCTTATTGAGCGAAATGGGCGTCAAAACCGACCATCCGGAGCCGGGTTGTTATTCGTTTCAAGCCGATACTATTGATTTGGACTATCTGCAAAGCGAGGCGTTTTTTAAGAAAAGCGCATCTTTACGCGGATCGGTCATGTTGGTCGGGCCTTTAGTCGCCCGTTTCGGTTACGCTTTGGCCCCGAAACCCGGAGGCGATAAAATTGGCCGCCGGCGTTTGGATACTCATTTTCTGGGTATCCAAAAATTAGGCGCCGACTTTGTTTACGACGACGAACGCCAAGCTTATGTGGTGAAATCCAAAGGGTTGAAAGGAACTTACATGCTGCTGGACGAAGCTTCCGTAACCGGTACGGCCAATATCCTGATGGCTTCCGTACTGGCCGAAGGCAGAACGACTATCTACAATGCGGCCTGCGAACCTTATTTGCAACAGTTAACGAAAATGCTGCTTTCTATGGGCGCAAAAATCGGCGGCTTAGCGTCGAACCGGCTGACCGTCGAAGGCGTCGAACAGTTGCATGGATGCGAACATACCATCCTGCCCGACATGATTGAAGTGGGAAGCTTTATCGGAATGGCCGCCATGACCTCTTCCGAATTGCGGATAAAAAATGTTTCCTTTCACGATTTGGGAATTATTCCCGACGCTTTCCGCCGGTTTGGAATCACGGTCAATCACGAAGACAATGATATCATAATTCCGGCACAGGAACATTATACCATCGAAACGTTCATCGACGGGTCGATCCTCACCGTGGCCGATGCGCCTTGGCCGGGATTGACGCCCGACTTGCTGAGCGTATTCCTCGTCGTCGCCACGCAAGCCGGCGGAAGCGTCCTGATTCACCAAAAAATGTTCGAAAGCCGCTTGTTTTTTGTGGATAAACTGATCGACATGGGCGCCCAAATCATTTTGTGCGACCCGCACCGCGCAACCGTCATCGGAGCTGATCGCCGTTATAAACTCCGGGCAACCAATATGGTATCGCCGGATATACGCGCGGGGATAGCGATGCTGATTGCGGCCATGACCGCCGATGGTACAAGCCGTATTCACAATATCGACCAAATAGACCGGGGCTATCAGGATATTGATAAACGTTTGAACGCTTTAGGCGCAAGAATCACCCGGATATGATTCGACGCGACGAGTTAATTAAAATCGGAACATTTAAAAAAACGCACGGCATACGCGGGGAAATTGTCTTCGCCTTTACCAACGATTCGTTTGACACGTGCGAACGTCCGTTCCTCTTTTGCGAACTGGACGGTATTTTTGTTCCTTTCCTGCTGGAAGAATACCGTTTTAACTCCGCTTCGACGGCTCTTGTGAAACTCAAAACAGTTGATTCGGAACAGAAAGCCCGCTTATTAACCGTCAAAGAGGTGTATTTTCCTAAAAACAGTATGGCCGGCGACCGGTTCGGCGAATCTTTTACTTGGGATTATTTTATTGGTTTCACCCTGATTGACAGGCAGGCAATGGAAATCGGCCTAATCACGGAGGTAAACGAATCGACAATCAACACGTTATTTGTGGTTGAACGGGAAGAAAATGAAATCCTTATCCCGGCTACCGGCGAATGGATAATCGCTATCAACGATGAAAAGAAAACCCTTTGCATGGAATTGCCGGAGGGACTTTTAAACTAAAAACTAAAAACTAAAAACTAAAAACTCGCCGGCAATCCCGTATTTGGAGTGGACGAATTGTTTCAGAATGTGTGAAGTAAGTATTTTTATCCGGTTGCCTGTAATCTGAAAATTAAATGCTAACTTTGCAGGAAATTATTATTTATAAACTTTTTATTCGTAAACGATTATGAAATATTTTAATATAGCAGGGCCTTGTAACA
>JAISNS010000340.1 GCA_031276105.1 Dysgonamonadaceae bacterium | reverse complement strand
CAACAGCTGAACTGGTAAATATTCTTTGCTTTTTTGAAATTCCGATTGTAGCTAAAATCGTAATAACCCTGTATCATCGTAACCGAAAAGACGGCAAACGCCACCGACAGCCCGATGATATTCAAAACCGCCGAAGTTTTAAATCGTTTCAATACCGATAAGAAATTTTCAATCATATATCGTTGTTTAACTGTTTTTTATTCTATCAGCATCCATAATCGTGCCAAAGAATTAAAATACTTGTAATTAGAGGTTTGATTTGTATAGAGGAGGCGATTTTTGTAAAGTTATTTTACAAGTGATGTAAAATTAATTTACAATGGCGGAATTGTCAGAGGAAAAAGAATAAGTAAAAATATCTATGTCATAGACTTTTGTGATCCGAAACTTATAGCCGCCATCCACGGCATTATCTACGAAATCCGGCGGATTAAAAACAAGGTCAAAGAAGCTTATTCGGCAGGAAATACCCCACCGGATTACTTTCCTGCCAGACTTAAAAAGCTATACCGGGAGTTGGCGCAATTACGCTCAATAGCCGTCTATTACAAGGAGTTTTCCTCCATCGAAAATCTGTTGGTGCCGGGAGAAAACTATATCCGGGAACAAAAGAGCGACTTTCCGTCCGGGACTTCTGTCAATACTACCGACATAACAGAGAGAAAACGGTGGTCTATTATTACGATTCAACTGCCTTAGTCAATAACTTATGCCGTCAATGATGAAGACTTTCAAACGGTCGTCTGCAATGAATTTGAAAGGCTGGGATGGAGCGTTATCAATGTACCGTTAGGTAATCCAATGAAACACATGGAGAAATGGCTGTTAATCTCGCAGGGATTCAAAGGTCAGTCCGGCCTGTTCCCGATGCTCAACAGGGAAAACAACGAGGCGCTCATCCTCGCTATGGAACAAACCGGAGCACGCAATGGGCAGGAAGGATTCAAGAGGGATAAATCCGGTGAGAAGCCGGCCGAAACTTGAAAACTAATCATCCTGTAGCGTTATGCCGGCGAGTTCCAGCCTCACGCCGGCTCCGTCGTGAAGCTTCTGAAAAGCTCCGAAGACATCGCCTTCGATCTTTCCGGAATAGGTGAATTTCATCCCGATGAAATCTTAGCTTTTATGGCCGTCAACGGTTACTCCATCGAAAACGAACTGCCCGAATAGTCCGACAACCCGCCCCTACCGGCAGGCTGTCTTTTTTTATTTCTGCCGTACCAACCATATTTGCAGAAAAAAACAGATATGGTTATTATCCAGCAGCCGGACGGTTTTTGTTTCTCCTCCGCATTGAAAGACGTCATCATTCAGTCGGACGGAAATATCAACGTTTCTTTCTCTATCCAGGGACAGCAACCGTTCCTGTTAGAGACTTATTCGCTCGACAGCGAAGGCCGTATCTATATCCGCGAACTGGGAAAACTGTTCATCCCCTATATTTCAAAAATAAGTTTGCGCAAAACGTTTGTCACCGGCATTACCGGCAGCAGAACCGGAAGCATTACGACGCTTCTGAGTTGTAGGAGTTTTTTTTCGTGTCGTTGTTTGCTTGCTTCAATCTGTCGAAAACATAGCGCAACTGTACGTTATCCATGATGTTAAATAAAATTTTTATTTACCGAAATTTTCGTACTTCCTTCAAATTTGTACGAAAAAAGAGTACAATCATGTCTATTATTGTCTATTCGTGTCCAATTGAAGTCCGCTGTAATTCCTTATGAATGATAAAAGTCGCTGAATTATGCGACTTTATACTGCGGAAAGGAAGGGATTCGAACCCCCGGAACCCTTTTGAAGTTCACACGCTTTCCAAGCGTGCCTCTTAAACCGCTCGAGCACCTTTCCGGTTGAGTTTTGCTGTTTTTAAAAGCGACGCGAAGATACGAACAAATTAGGAGATTACAAAAAGAATTTGCAATAAAAATTATAAACCAAACAATCGTTGTGCATTCTCCGTCGTTTTATTTGCCATTGTTTCAACCGACAAACCGTATATTTCCGCTAATTTTCCAACTACATAAAGCAGATAAGCCGGTTCATTCCTTTTTCCCCGATGGGGAACAGGCGTCAAATAGGGGGCATCCGTTTCCAAAAGAAGCCGTTCGACAGGTGCAAGCGTTATATAATTCCGGAAGTCCGCTTTCTTATAAGTGACAATTCCATTGATCCCTAAAAAGAAATTGCGATAACTCAACGCTTTTTCCAATTCTTCATACGAGCCTTCGAAACTGTGAAATACTCCCCGTAACCGGTTAGCCCCAACTTTGTCCAAACTTTCAAAGACTTGCGGAAAAGCATTCCGCGAATGAATCGCTACCGGTAATTGCCATTCCACACTCCACCGCAATTGCTCTTCAAAAGCGTCCGTTTGTTCTTTCAAAAATGTTTTATCCCAATATAAATCAATGCCGATTTCTCCGACGGCAATGTATTTCCTCGTAGAAAAAAAACTTTTTATTTTCGCTAATAGTTCCGGATAATCATGCTTCACGCTTGTAGGATGCAAGCCCATCATCGGATAACACAGCGACGGGTAATCTTCGCATACAGAATGAAGAGGCGACACGGTTTCCGGATCAATATTGGGGAGACATAATTTTTGTACGCCGGCTTCCAGCGATCGCCGTATTACGTCCGCCCGGTCGGAATCAAATTCTTCCGTAAAAATATGAGTGTGAGAATCAATCAAATACATTCAATTGGATACCTTTTACGTATTGGTAACTGATTTTATAGTTCTTGTATATCCGGCTTCTTTCTTCAATCGGAAAAGTACGGTATTTATCTTCCACGCGCTGCCATGCATCCGCTATAATCCGGTCGGCTTTTTCTCTGTTTGTCAGTATGCTTTCTCTATTCCGGATGGTATTTTGCTTGTATATTTTTACGCTGTGGAGCGAATCTTTAAATAAATCGAAATGTACTTTCACCTTGGCTATAGCCGGATTATAAATGGGTATTCCTCCCCGGTAAACCCGTTCTGTTTCGCCTTTGATCAGACGTTCTCCCCATTCCAAGATAGCTGTTTCGGTGGATAAATCGGGCGTTTGCAAGTTGTTTCCATCCAATCCGTATAATGCCAGATTTTCTGCTTTTATTTCGTTTCGAATAACGGAAAAATACAGCACCTGAATAAAATGCGAAATGTATAATTGGACATTTTTAAATAATTCGCCGTGCATTTTACAGGCCTTGCCTTCATCGTCCAACGATTGCCCGAAGCAAAATCCGGCGCCTTCAAAAGCAAGTAAGAAATTGCGCAATTCCTGCACTTCTCCCAGAGTGAAAATATGATTGAAGCCATTCAATTCTTCCTGATCAATAATGGCTTGTAATATCTCTATTCTTTCTTTATCTGTATCCGGCAATTTCCTTAGAGGCATCGTTATCTCCTTAAATTAAGATTCTCTGTCCATTAATTCGTCGGCCAAATTCATTAAAACCGATTTTTTGTTTTCTTCTACATCAATCGATTGAAATGCCTGTATTGCTTTATCATAATATTGATTCATCTTTTCGCGGGCTTTTTCTTTTACATGCAAGCGGGTGTATAAATCCGTGACGGCTTTGATTTTTTCGGGTCCTTTATCGTGGGCGTTCAACCAGAAAAGTAATTCTTTTTTTTCTTTTCCACCGGATGTACTTAAGGCATTTACCAGCAAATACGTCTTTTTGTTGCAGAGAATATCACTTCCGATTTTTTTGCCGAAAATCAACGGATCGCCGAATACATCCAATAAATCGTCCTGAATTTGGAAAGCCAATCCCAAGTTAATTCCAACATCGTACAGCCGGTTGCAGTCTTTTTCGCTTGCGCCGCCAATCATGGCGCCGCTCTTCAAACTTGCGCCTAAAAGAATCGCCGTTTTAAGGCGAATCATTTCTACGTATTCATTTTCAGTCACATCCGGGCGGTTCTCGAACTGCATATCATATTCTTGCCCTTGGCAAATGCCGGAAGCTGTGTCCGAAAACAAATCCAAGAGGGATTTCAGATGACCGGAAGAGGATTTTGCCAAATACATATAAGCCAATATCAGCATGGCGTCGCCCGAAAGAATTGCTGTATTTTCATTCCATTTTTGATGCACCGTCGGATTTCCCCGCCTCATTGCGGCCTTATCCATTACATCGTCGTGCATCAACGTGAAATTGTGAAAAATTTCCCAAGCAACAGCCATCGGAACGGCTTCGTTTACGTCTTCTTTATAAAGATTGCAAGCCAATAAAGTAAAAACCGGACGAATCCGTTTTCCATTCAATGTGAGCAAATAGGCCATCGGTTCGTACAAGCTACCCGGTTCTTTTGGATAATCAATATGCTGAATTTCCATGTTAATAAGTTCCAACGCTTTTTGGAATGTTAACATACTACTTAATTTTATTCCCCAAAATTATAACATTTTTTCCAAGAAAGCAAATTCATTGCGATATCAGCGTTTCCTATAATTTAAATACAACGGGTAAATATACTTTCACTTTTACCGGTTTTCCGCCCATTACTCCCGGTTCCCAAGCCGGCATGATTCTTAAAACCCGTAAAGCTTCTTCATTGAGCAACGAGTAAACGCCCTGTTCCAAGCGGACATCCGAAATAGAACCGTCTTTGTCGACGATAAATGAGCACCAGACTCTTCCGGCAATCCGTTGTTTTAAGGCATTCGCCGGATATTCCACCGTATTGTAGATAAACCGGATTAATGCGGTATAACCTCCTTTGAATTGGGGCATTATTTCTACTTTCTCATAAATCATATTGGTAACAGTTTCCGGGGCGGCAGGAATGGTATCAATGATTTCTTCTTCCGGTTTGGTAACGACTTCTTCTTGAACTTTTTCTATTACATTAAACTCTTCGGAAACGGTTACCGGCTGTTCTTCAGCAACTTCAACCGCTTTCGGCGGAGATGTTTCTTCCGGCGGTACGTCTGCTATACCCGCCGATTCTTGCTCGATGAAAAGAGGAGAAAAACCAGCCCAATCCGGAGAAAGCGATTGTGTATTTTCCCATTCAAGAACGACAAACAAGGTAGAAAGGGCAACAACGAATCCTAATAATAAAAAAGTTGTCCGCTCGTACTCCAAATTGGCTTTTGCCGTTTTCTTTTCTTCCATAAGCAACAATTGTCCGGCAAAGTTAGCTCAAATTTTCCAATTACACACAAACGGATAAAAAGCAGGTTAAATCTTTTTTTGAGGAGTCGGCCACTTTTTACAAGAATTTTAGGACGAACCAACATTCGCCTATAAAATAATATTTCTAAAGCCTTACGAGGGGCTTATCGAAATTTATAAGGAAAAGTTACCACTTTATGAGATAAAAACGCTATTTTTGCAGAAATAATTTGGATATGATTCAATCAATGACAGGATTCGGGAAGGCAATTATCGAACTTCCAGGTAAAAAAATCAGTATAGAAATAAAGTCGCTCAACAGCAAACAGCTCGATTTAAACACAAGGGTTCCAAATATTTATCGTGAAAAAGAATTGGAAATCCGCGCTATTTTGTCGCAAGCCATCGAACGGGGAAAAGTAGATTTTTACATTACCGTAGAACATACAGGTACAACTATTCCTTCGCAAATTAACCAAACGGCTGTCGAAAATTATTATGAACAAATAAAAGAAATAGCTGTTAAATTAAATATAGCAGTTCCGTCCGATTGGTTTTCGCTTCTGTTGCGTTTGCCCGAAACAATAAAAACCGACATTTCCGAATGGGATGAAAATGAATGGGAAGTTGTAAAAAAAACAATATATCAGGCATTGAAAGCGTTCAATGAATTCAGGGAACAGGAAGGCGCTATGCTGGAAAATATATTTACAAGTAAAATCAATAATATCAAGAATCTTTTGACGGAGATCGAAACGTATGAACAAGAACGGATTCTTCATATTAAAACAAAGATACAGGAAGGCATTAAAAAATTGGAAATGACCAATTATGACGAAAACCGCTTTGAACAGGAAATGATTTATTATATCGAAAAATTGGATGTCAACGAAGAAAAAACGAGATTGGGAAACCACTTAAAATACTTTGTCGAAACAATGGTTAATGAAAAAAAGCAAGGACGTAAATTGGGATTCATCGTTCAGGAAATGGGACGCGAAATCAATACGCTCGGCTCAAAATCGTATCAGGCGGAAATGCAAAAAGTAGTGGTGCGGATGAAAGACGAATTGGAACAAATCAAAGAACAAATATTAAACGTTTTATAATATTGTGAAAGGAAAATTAATTATACTTTCGGCCCCTTCGGGTTCAGGTAAATCGACGATTATCAATCATATATTGGCCGGAGGCTTGCCGTTGGAATTTTCGGTCTCCGCTACGAGCCGTCCTCCCCGCGGCAATGAACAGCAAGGCGTGGAGTATTATTTTCTTCAACCGGAAGAATTTAAAGAAAAGATTCAACAAGGACACTTCATCGAATATGAAGAAGTTTATACCGACTGCTTTTACGGTACGTTGAAATCGGAAGTCGAAGACAAGTTGGAAAGCGGGAAAAATGTGATTCTCGACGTCGATGTCGCCGGCGGATTGAATATCAAAAAGCAATACGGCAACAACGCCCTGCTGATTTTTATTCAGCCTCCTTCCATCAAAGAACTGCAGGCACGACTCGAAAAACGGGGAACCGATTCTCCGGAAGTCATCAAAGACCGGATATCGAAGGCCGCTTACGAGCTTAGCCTTTCCAAACAGTATGACAGAGTCATTATTAATGATGATTTGACAAAAGCAATACAAGAAACAACAGTTACTATAACTAAATTTTTAAACAACAGTATGAAAATAGGTATTTTCCCCGGATCATTTAATCCGGTACACATCGGTCATTTAGCTATTGCTAATTACCTCGCGGAATACGAAGGATTCGACGAAATCTGGTTCCTCATTACACCGCAAAATCCGTTGAAGAAAAAAACGGATCTTTTAGATCAAAATTTCAGGCTGTCTATGTTGGAAAAATCCATCAACGGCTATGAAAAGTTCAAAATCAATACCATCGAATGGGAAATGTCGCCGCCGACTTATACGGTCAACACGCTTCAGAAATTGCGTATTCAGTATCCGCAGCATGAATTTGTGTTGGTTATCGGTTCCGACAATTGGAATACTTTCCATCGTTGGAAAGACTATCAGTTGATTTTGAAAAACTTCAAAACGTTGATTTATCCGCGGCGTGGTTCCGACCGGATATATATCAACCACCCGAATGTAAACCTCTGCAAAAATGCGCCCAAAATTGAAGCTTCGTCGTCTTTTATCCGCGATGCGGTTATACAGGGAAAAGACGTTCGTTTCTTTTTGCCTTCCGGTATTTATAAGGAAGTAGTTGATGCGGATTTTTTCAAAAATGAAGAAATTGACGAAAAAAACCAATTGAGCCAACCGGAAGGAATGTGAAATATTAAATAATCGGATATGTTTTCAGGAATAGTAGAAGAAGCGGCTATGGTTGTCGACCGCACGATTGACGGGGGAAATCTGCATTTAACGTTGAAATGTTCGTTTGTCAACGAATTGCAAATCGATCAGAGCGTGTCGCATAACGGCGTGTGCCTGACGGTGGTAAATATTACGGACGATACCTATACGGTTACGGCGGTGAAGGAAACTTTGGAACGTTCCAATCTTGGTTTTTTACAAACCGGAAGCAAAGTGAATTTGGAACGGAGCATGTTAATGAACGGCCGTTTGGATGGACATATTGTACAGGGACATGTCGATCAGACGGCTGTTTGTACGAAAGTAGAAGAAGCCGGAGGCAGTTGGTATTACACGTTTGAGTACAAATTCGATAAAGAAATGGCTAAGCAAGGATATATGACCGTCGAAAAAGGGTCGATTTGCGTGAATGGCGTTAGCTTAACCGTTTG
>JAISNS010000327.1 GCA_031276105.1 Dysgonamonadaceae bacterium | reverse complement strand
AATTATGGATTCGTCCGGCGATACTATTTTCACTTTTTGGGTTCCTGTTGGGGGGTTTTCTTCCAAACTGAGGCGTTTCCAGCGGACGCCGTCCCAAACAAGGATGCCGGTACAAGTGTTTTCGTTGAGGTTGTAAACCAAAGCGCCCGGCAACTGCGCTTTGGCGGTCGCGATGTCTGCGCCGTCCATTCCCGCAAAACCGGAAGGAATAACTTCCGGATCACTGATATTCACGTTCGACAGAATTAATCCGCCTTTCGCGCCATTGTTTAAATCCAGAATCGCGCCCTCTTTGGGAGCGTTGGCGCTACCGATAGTTACCTGCGCGTGCAGGTTTGCGCTCAACATAAGCGCTGCTGATAATAATACTAAAATTTTTTTTGTCATTGTAATTGTTGTTTAATTTATAATTCTTAATTCCTAATTCACTTTTATTCCTGTCATTGCGGGCTTGCCCCCTTTTCCCAACCTTGTCATTGCTGGCTTGACCCGCAATCCTCTGATTAAATGCAGTATGTTTTTCAGGGGATCCCGCGTCAAGCGCGGGATGACAGAGGGAACAGGCGTACCCGCACACGAGTGTGTGTGCCACTCGCACTCGAGCGTGTGCGGCGCCCGCACATGTTCGGTGCAGGGTAAAAGGCAAAGGTACAGGGTATGCGGCTTTGCCGCTCCTGCACCTTGCACCTTATACCCTGTACCTCCCCTGTACCTTTTACCTTGAACCTGCTGTGTGTGTGTGTGTGTGTGTGTGTGTGTGTGTGTGTGTGTGTGTGTGTGTGTGTGTGTGTGTACGCATAATTCCGTTAACTTCCAAACTTTGGAAGTTAATAATACGTAATAAACTGTAAATTTCGGAAGTTGCCATATTCTTTATTGATGTTTTACAAAAACCGCTGCAAATGTAATTCAATAAATCAAATTGTGCAAATATTTTTTTAAAAAAAACAAGAGAGACCGAAAATGGGCGACAAAGGCGCAAAAAAGTTTTGCGGCAATTGCCCGTAGGGCAATAATATCAATAGAAAAACGGCGGCCTTGCTTGTTCCCTGTTTTCCCTGTAGGGGATGAATAAAAAGCGCCGAAAGGGAAGTCCTGCGGGCTATTAGCGATACAGGGGGGGGGCTAATCTCCGTAGGAAATTCATATCAAGAATAAAAGGTAGGAAACTTCAGTTAATAAATATTCTGAAATCGTTTTGAAATTGTTGATTTTTTGAAATTAAAACCCTAACTTTGCCGGCAAATTACTCAACAAAATGGATTTTCTGCCGACAGGCGAAGAACGCGCCGCATTCCTGAAAAATTATCGCCGGTTATTGCAAAGCGTAGGAGATACGGCTTTGCCGGGCGATGTATCGAAAGTCAAGCAATATATCCGGATGGTCGCCGGAAAAAATGCCTATGGAAGAGATGTTTACGGATTGAATATCCTTAACCGGACATTCAATACCGCTTTGATTGTAGCCGAAGAAATAGGCCTCAAACGTACCTCCGTTCTGGCGGTTTTGCTATCGCATCCGGTACGGGATAATCATTGTCAGATCAAAGACATTGAAAAAGATTTCGGCGAAGACACGGCAGGAATCATCCGGGGATTAGTCAAAACGCATCAACTCTATGACAAAAAAGTAGCTATCGACAACGAGAATTTCCGTACCTTGCTCTTATCTTTCGCCGAAGACGTCCGCGTTGTTCTGATCATGATCGCCGAACGCCTTTACCTGATGCGTATGGCCAAACATTTCGCCGACGAAGACCATCGCCTGCAAATTGCCGCCGAAGCATCTTACCTGTACGCTCCCCTTTCCCACCGCCTGGGACTGTACAAGATAAAATCGGAACTGGAAGATTTATCGTTGAAATTCCAAGACAGGGAAATGTACGACTTTATTGCCCGGAAAATCAACGAAACCAAACGATCGCGCGATAAATACATCGCCGAATTTATTGCCCCGATAGAAAAGAAATTGCAGGAATCAGGCTTGAATTTCGATATCAAGGGACGTACCAAATCTATTCACTCCATCCGGAACAAATTGCTGAAACAGCAAATTGAATTTGAAAATATTTACGATTTATTCGCTATCCGGATAATCCTGGATACGCCCGTGGAAAAAGAAAAAGCGGAATGTTGGCAGGTTTACTCGGTAGTTACCGACATGTACCAACCCAATCCCAAACGAATGAAAGACTGGCTATCCATCCCCAAAAGCAATGGTTATGAATCGCTTCATACAACGGTGATGGGGCCGGAAGGCCGTTGGGTGGAAGTCCAGATTCGCAGCAAACGGATGGATGAAATCGCCGAAAAAGGTTTGGCGGCTC
The DNA here is from genome assembly GCA_031276105.1 of Dysgonamonadaceae bacterium. Lineage (GTDB taxonomy): Bacteria > Bacteroidota > Bacteroidia > Bacteroidales > Azobacteroidaceae > Azobacteroides. The sequence continues at coordinate 1,456 of JAISNS010000327.1, read as the reverse complement.
ACTGGAAATACAAAGGCGGAAAAAGCAGCGGTTTGGATAACTGGCTCAATAACGTTCGCGAAGTATTGGAAAACAAAGACTCGACGCCGGTGGACTTGATCCACGATTTTAAAATGGATTTATACGACGAAGAAATCTTCGTCTTTACCCCCAAGGGCGATCTGTTTAAATTGCCTCAAAATTCAACGGTACTTGACTTTGCGTTTGCCGTTCACACCAAAATCGGATCCAAATGCGTTTCCGCCCGGATCAACGGGAAAAACGTATCCATCAAGCACAAACTTCAGAGCGGCGATCAGGTGGACATCCAAACGTCGCCGAATCAAACGCCTAAACAAGATTGGCTGAGCTTTGTCGTTACCGGCAAAGCCAGGGTTAAAATTAAGCAATCGCTGAAAGAACAGGCGGCCAAACAGGTCGAATTTGCCCGAGAACTGCTCCACCGGCGTTTCAAAAACCGGAAGATTGAAGCCGATGAACCGGTATTAATGCGTTTGATCAAGAAGAAAGGCTACAAAAACGTTACCGATTTTTACGCCGATATTGCAACCGGCCATTTGGAGGCGAACACGATTATCGACCAGTACCTCGAACAGGAAAAGAAAGAACAGGAAGCCGCCGAACGCACCGACCGAAGTGTGGAAAATTACCATGCGCCCAATCCGGTGACAGAGGAAAATTTGACAAGGGAAGATGTTTTAGTGATCGACAAAAACCTTACCGGCATCGATTATACTCTGGCTAAATGTTGCAACCCGATTTACGGCGACGAAATTTTCGGATTTGTTTCTTCGCAAGGTATCAAAATCCACCGCTTGAATTGTCCGAATGCGCCGGCCATGTTTAAGAAATACGGTTATCGCATCGTCAAATCCCGCTGGGCGGGAAAATCGGGAGCCAGCTATCCGGTAACCTTAAAAGTTGTAGGACACGACGATATAGGAATTGTTACAAACATTACTTCCGTTATCGCCAAAGAAAACGGAATGACGCTTCGCTCAATCGCTGTCGATTCTTCCGACGGATTATTTCAGGGAACACTCACCGTGATGCTAAGCGATACTTCGGTAATGAACAGTCTTATCAAAAAAATAAAGGCTGTGAAAGGCGTCAAACAGGTAAATCGGTATTAAAGGAACAGGGAGTACGAGACTAGAACCTTTTCTTTCTGTACCCTTTCCTCTGTAAAAAAACTTTTTTCATTCATACACGCTTGGAAATCTTAAGATTTTCATCTAATTTTGTATTGTATTAATTTATAAAAACAGATAATTATGGCACGCTATCTTGATCCCAAAAATGATTTGCCTTTCAAGCGGATATTCGGCGAACATCCCGATTTGCTGAAAAGTTTTCTCAATGCGCTGATGCCGCTGGAAGAAAATCAACAGATTGAAAGTCTGGAATATCTCCCGACGGAGCAAGTTCCGGAAAATCCCGCAAAGAAAAACTCCAT
>JAISNS010000309.1 GCA_031276105.1 Dysgonamonadaceae bacterium | reverse complement strand
GCAAAAACTTTTTTAAGTTTTTCAAAGAGGATTGTTTTCTGACATTCGTTTACCGCTTCAACCGCTTGCAGCACCTGCATATTGTATCCGTTTTGAGCCGCCGTTTTAATCAGGGCTTTCACATCTTTCGGGAAACAGGAACCGCCGTAACCGCATCCGGGATAGAGAAATTTATTGCCTATCCGTGAATCGGAACCGATTCCCCGGCGAACCATATTAACATCGGCGCCTACCAATTGACAAAGGTTGGCAATGTCGTTCATGAACGAAATCCGGGTGGCCAGCATGGCATTGGCAGCATATTTAATCATTTCGGCAGAAGGAATATCCGTAAAAATCATCCGGTAATTATTCATAGTAAAAGGTTTATACAAGCGATCCATCAGTTCTTTGGCTTTTTCGCTTTCTATGCCGACTACTACCCGGTCGGGACTCATAAAGTCTTTGACGGCAGAACCTTCTTTCAGAAATTCGGGATTGGACGCAACATCAAACGGAATATCAACGCCGCGTTTATCCAATTCTTCCTGAATGGCGGCCTTTACCTTTTGAGCAGTTCCCACCGGAACTGTGCTTTTGGTTACGACCAAAATATATTGCCGGATGTTTTGACCGATTGTACGAGCAACTTCCATCACATACCGCAAATCGGCGCTCCCGTCTTCGTCGGGCGGAGTTCCTACGGCGCTGAAAACAATATCAAATTCGGCTAAACAGGACTTCAAGTCGGTGGAAAACCGTAAACGCCCGGCTTGGTAATTTTTTTTCACCAATTCGTCCAACCCCGGCTCATAAATAGGAATGACGCCCTCTTTTAACCGGTTGATTTTATTCTCGTCAATATCCACACATGTTACATTAATACCCATTTCGGAAAAACAGGTGCCGGTAACCAATCCTACATAACCCGTACCAACTATTGCTATGTTCATGTTATTTATTAATTTCTGTTTCTACTTTCAAATGGTTTTTAAACTCGTCAAGAATAGAATACACGGAATTTTGACTAATAAATTCAGGGACTATTTTTTTCATTAATTTTACGGTTCCCATTTTATCAAATTCTTTTGCCGAATCTATTAATTGATTTAACACCGGAATAACCTCTTCGTAATCGTACTCTACTACTTTACCGATCATTATTTTACGGTTATGAGTTTCTTTTACTTTTTCTTCATCATACAATAATTCTTCGTATAATTTTTCTCCGGGACGTAAACCGGTAAATTTAATTTCAATGTCTTTATAAGGCTCCAAACCCGACAGTCGAATCATTTTTTCGGCCAAATCTTTTATTTTAACCGAATCTCCCATGTCAAAAATAAATACTTCGCCGCCTTTTCCCATATTTCCGGCTTCAAGTACCAGACGGCAAGCCTCGGGAATAGTCATGAAATAGCGGATAATATCCGGATCGGTTACCGTAACCGGCCCTCCCTGTTTGATTTGGTGATTGAAACGGGGAATCACCGAGCCATTGGAACCCAATACATTCCCAAAGCGAGTGGTTATGATACGAATCGGGGAAGAGTCGGGAGATTCATTTTTAAGTTTCCGGTACAACGATTGGACATATATTTCGGCTATCCGTTTGGATGCGCCCATCACATTGCACGGGTTCACGGCTTTATCGGTCGAAACCATTACAAATGCTTCCGCTTCATACGCTACTGCCAGATCAACCACATTGCAAGTTCCCTGTACATTGGTCAATATTGCTTCGCAAGGATGCAATTCCATCAATGGTACATGTTTATACGCCGCCGCATGATAAACGTAATGAGGCCTGTATTTCTCAAATACAATTTTCATCTGATTGTAATCTTTCACGTCGGCAATAACCGGAATATGCGGAATGTGAGTAAACTTATCTTCCAGTTCCAGACATAATTGGTGAAGCGGACTTTCCGCTATGTCGCAAACAAGCAGCAAGCCCAAATCGAACCGGCTGATTTGTCGCACGATTTCACTGCCGATCGACCCTGCGGCGCCGGTTATTAAAATGGTTTTTGTTCCCAGATTATTCTTGATTGATTCGATATCAATCTGAATCGGAATTCTCCCTAATAAATCCTCGATCTTGATTTTTTTTATTTCTCGCGGATTATTTTCCCAATCCCGCCAGTCTTCGACAGGAGGCGCCGACAAAATATCAATTTTATGGTATAAACATTTATCCGCAAGAAATTGTTTCTCCGAACGTTCTATCTCTTTCGGGTTAATCAAAATCGCTTTTATTTGTTTCAACAAAGGGATATTGTAAAATATATCATCTACATAATGAACCGGAGTATTCAAAATTTCTTTCCGGGAAATTTCCTGATTGGGCGTGAGAAAACCGGTAATACGATACGGCAAATTATCATTGTTTAAAATCATTTTAGCCAAACCGACGCTTGTAGAACCGACGCCGTAAATCAGCAAAGGGATATTACGGACTGTTTTGGTCTGTGAATTTCGCGCATAATCAAAAAGTAAGCGGATGGCCATCCGGTAAAAGAAAATGCAACTGAATGTCAAAACAAAATTAATGATGTAGCCTTCTCCCGGGAAAAGCGAGGGTTCGTAAAAGCCTGAAAATAATTTATTTATGACTATCAAGACGCTATTGGCGCACAAAACCGACAAAAAGATGCGCATGGCATCTTTAAATGTAGAATAGCGCAAAAGGCCCGAATTAGTTTTAAAAATCAAAAAGAACAAACCGGTTATGATAATACATACCAGCAATTGAAGTACAAACCGGTTGATCACAAACACAGAACTTCCTATAAGTTGGTGACAAATCATGTAAGAAAACAGAAAAGATGCCAACGTTATCAATATATCTGCCAGAAAAATAATCCTTTTCGATAGATAAGGAAAACTCTTTAAAATCGCATAAATATTAGGCATTATATTTTTTATATTAATATGTTATATTGAAAATCAATATTGTATTTATCTTATTAAAATTACATAAAACTCACAAAGACAGGCTACAAAGTAAATATTCATCGACTTTAGCGCCTTCATTGTTCCCGTTTTCCGTTGTTTCTCATTATTTAAAATAATAGCATTCTATCCACTCATAAATCAATTTCATAAAAAATACAGTTACATAAAACCGGTAATTTAATTTTTACAGTAGCTAAGTTCTTGATTTTCTTTGCATTATATTTGGAACTCTTTTTGACATAAAAAATAATAAAACATTTCTCTTTTCGAGTGACAAAAATAAGGGTATATTTTGTAAAAACAAAAAATATTTGTAGTTTTTTATTTTCAATTTATCCCGTTTCTCGTTTTCTCAAATATCATTTTATTAAATTTAATATATTTTAATATCAGCAATAAGCGGACAAATTTTAGAGTCGGTGATATTGATTCGTACTTTTTGGGTGTTAACCGGTTCTATGGCCAGAATCCGTTTATACCCGATAGTAGCGCCTTCGGCTACTTGCAGCCATGCATTATCTTTCCGCACTTCTACCGTGAAATGTTTAACTCGTTGTCCTAACCTGATATACTCTTGCATAAGAATATAACTTATCTTCCGGGGTTTTCCCAAATCGATTTCAAGATAAGCGGAAGTTATGCCGTCGTCGGTTGCCCAATAAGTATCTTTATTTCCATCGGTAACATTAGCGCCTGCGTATTTTTTCGATTTTCCACGGTATGTATCTGTATTTACAGCGGCATTAGCAGCCAAATTTACGGCAAAAGCGCGGTCGCGCAATAATTTCCATCCTTGTAGCGATTGGATGTCGTTTTCGTGCAAAAGCCCCCGTTTATCGGGAGGAATATTAAGCAAAAGACCGGCACCTCTGCCTACGGATTGAAGGTAGATTTTGAAGAGGTTTTCCGGGCTACGCACTAATGAATCTTCGCTTTCGTGATAAAACCATCCCGGACGAATCGAAACGTCCACTTCGGCGGGCGTCCACGAGGAACCTTGTTCGTCGCCCTGATTTAACAAATCGTTAATTCCATATTTGCCCGGATACAAAGTATCTGTTTGAATCGTACACCAATTGGTTTCTCCTGCGAATCCGTATTCATTACCACACCAGCGAACATCAGGCCCTGCATCGCTGAATATCACGGCGCCGGGAGCTAATTCCCTGATAATGGAATGTGTATTAGCCCAATCGTAATAGACGCTATTCTCAATTTTCCTTTTTTCCCGGGCGCCGCCGTAATAGCCGTCCCCGCCATTGGCTCCGTCGAACCAGATTTCGAACAGATCGCCGTAATGGGTGAGCAATTCGCGTAACTGATTCCTGTAATAGGTAATGTATTCGGGAGTAGCGTAATCGAAACGGTTTCTGTCCCAAGGAGAAAGGTAAACGCCGAATTTCAATCCGTATTTCCGGCAGGCATCGGAAACTGCTTTTACCACATCTCCTTTCCCGTTTTGGAAAGGACTGTTTTTGACGGAATGTTCCGTATATTGGCTGGGCCATAAACAAAAGCCGTCGTGATGTTTACATGTGAGTATCAAGGCGTTCAATCCGGCATCCCGGATCGCTTTTGCCCATTGTTCCGCATCGAATATCGACGGATCAAAAATAGCCGGTTGTTCGTCGCCATAACCCCATTCTTTTCCCGTAAACGTATTGGTTGTGAAATGAATGAATGCGTATTGTTCCAATTCGTGCCAAGCCAATTGGCGTTCCGAAGGAACCGGTAACACGGCTTCGGGAGGAGCAACTTCGCACACACAAGAAGTAAGCACAAAGACAAAAATAATCGCACTGTGAAGAATGGAAAATGATTTGTTATGGAGGGCTTGATCTGCAATTATCAAATTGTTGTGGGCATGAATGTATGAAATACAAAAATGTTTCATCATAATAGTTTGCAATGTTATGTTTATAATTATGTCGCAAAGATAAAAATTTTTCATCATAAACAGATGCAATTGTGTCTAATTAACAAATTTTCTTAACAGGGTTAAATATATCCGGGGAAAAGATGTATCTTTGCAATTCAATTAAAAATAATTAAACATTATGTTTTCAGACTCCTATAAAATTGCCGACATCCGTTTAGCGGATTTCGGACGTAAAGAAATTGAGATTGCCGAGCACGAAATGCCCGGTTTGATGGCGTTGCGGGCGAAGTATGGAAAAGAAAAACCGTTGAAAGGCGCCCGTATTACCGGTTCGTTGCACATGACGATTCAAACGGCTGTCCTGATCGAAACATTAGTCGAATTGGGCGCCGATGTCCGCTGGGCGAGTTGCAATATTTTTTCCACGCAAGATCATGCCGCAGCCGCTATTGCCGCCGCAGGTATTCCCGTATTTGCATGGAAAGGCGAATCGTTGGAAGAATACTGGTGGTGCACCGATCAGGCGCTCCGTTTTCCCGAAGGCAAAGGCCCTAACCTGATCGTTGACGACGGCGGCGATGCTACCCTCCTGATACATTGGGGATACAAGGCCGAAAACGATCCTTCTTCCATCGCGAGGAAAGGCGGTAATCACGAAGAACAGGTTATCCTTGATACGTTGAACAAAATAATAAAAGAAGATAATAGC
>JAISNS010000286.1 GCA_031276105.1 Dysgonamonadaceae bacterium | reverse complement strand
ATAAATAAATCTATTATATCCAGACATTTACGAGAACAGTCCCACAATAAATTGTAATCAGTCGGAAAGTGAACATTACTTTCTACGACAAAGCTGTCGGTCTTGACAGACAAAGCTTCCGCCTCTTTTTTTTGAAAACTTTTTGCTGACCAAAACTGACGAATATTGCATTTATCTCGCGAAGGGTATCATCATCAAGCAAGGATACATTATCATAAATGGTTTGATAAGGGACTTCCTCGAGGCCCACGAAGATTTCCCACAAATCCATACCCGGACGACCGGTTGATGATTTACCCGCATTTATTTTTTTATCCAGGATGGTTAGAATTTGATAATGATTAGATACAAGAATGAGAGCAACATCCCTCATCGAAAGGATTCCCTCCTGTTCATATGCCTCTTTATAATTCGAGCAATCACCTGTTTACGAATTTCTTTGACCGGTCTGTTCTGTTCAAAAAGCGCGACATCCTCATCGGTTACCACCGAAAGTATTACGTCTTTGTACTTTCGTTTTGGAGAATCCGCTCTGGTGTTTTTATCCGGAGCGTTCCAAAGTATTTGTCCATGCTTTAGCCGTTCCTGCTGAGGAACATTTTCCTCAAAAATACGGATGAGTTCATCGGCAACATTGGCTACGGTCAGCGGGCCAAGATAGCGCAGTTCGTGAACCGGAAAATTGACAATCATCGCTTTCAAAAATCGGTCGTGCGCAGAGCGATACTGCTTTACACTGCTTGGTTGACTAATCATTTTAGATGAATTTTTTAGTGTTGAACAATCGTTTTTTTTGGCTCTATAACGTTTCGGGTGGGTAATGGATGAAAAATTGCAGTCAACCGTTGCCCGTCAGGGCATACATATCAATAGAAACCGTATTATCCACCTCCCATAAACCTCGTAGAGGTTTCATATTTTCTATTGATAGGTAACGCCTGACGGCGTAATTTCCGCTCTCCGCTTCTTTTTCTATTGATATGTATGCCCTGACGGGCAAAGAAAAATTACTTGCGGTGAATACGTATCCGTTTGGATAAAGATACCCACCTGAAACGTTATAGAACCTTTTTAGTCTTTGTTTTGCAAAAAACATTTTCAATAAATTGGTATCGTTTATTTCCGGACAACTCCTAAAGAGATGGCGAAAATTTATAACATAGCGGACGATAATATTTTTCTCACCGGCATAAAAAAGCGACTCAACAGAGACAAATCTTCCGTAATAATATCGGCTTATCCCTGCATGTTAGGCAGATAAGACAATTCCTTTTTGTAAGTTGTAAGCAATCCGTCGGGCAAATCAATTTCAAGCGTATAATTTGCGGTCGATCCGGTTTGTGTCGGCACTAAAGAAATGTTTCGCACGATTCCCTGCAAAATGCCGTATTCATTATCGGGGAAATTTTCGAGCCGGATATGGACTTTTTGTCTGGTTTTGACTTTTCCCGAACGGGCAATAGGAAGCATGGCTTTCCCGATTATCCGGCCTTTCAGGTTTCGGGGAATGATATTGAAAACTTCTTCCCCAGCCGAAATATTCTGGTTTTCAACCCAATAATTGCTGAAAGTGATTTTCCCGTCAATCGGCGCAAGGAGGGCATAATTCAGTTCCCAGTTCCGGATTTCCGTTTTCAGTTGCGAGAACAGGGATTGCAATTGCGAGCGCAGGCTGTTGCTTTTCTCCGTGTCCTGATACGCGGCGTCGAAGAGCGATTCTTTTAATTGATCAATCTGAATCCGCATGTTGTCGAGTGAAGATTGCATGTTTTCCTGAGACAGTAAACGCTGACACCCATATTCTTTGTAATCGAACAGCGAAGCATAAAACGAAGTGTAGAGATTTTGCAAGGCGCCAAGTCTCCAATTTTTGTCCGGAAAGGGAAGCGAAAGGATTTGTTCCGGATTAAAAGAATCAAGATAGCATTTCAAGCAAAGCATGTCGGCCGTTTGAGCGGAATTGTCGATTACACCTAAATAATTGTCGGCTTTTACGTCCTGATTGTCTGTTACATACAATTTTTTTAATTTGCCGGAAGCATGGGCGACTACCGCAGCCGGAGGCGTTGTGCCGGTCAGAACAATTTGCGAAGAAATTGTATCGGGATAGCGGATAATCGCACTTCCCGCTAAAAGACCGGATTTTTATAGACCGCCCGCGCAATCAACAGTCGTTGCCGTTGTCCTTGACTGATACCGTTGCCTTCCATCCCGATTTTTGTGTTGTATTTCAATTGTCATCAATGTATGGAACCTTAAAAGCAAACTTGATGTCCCATACACAGTCCGTTATTTTTGCATAGAGAGTCGGTATTCGCGGCGTCCGTGTTTTGTCGGGATTAGTGACCAATTGTTACTTGCCCAATGGGCATAAGCACACAAACTTGAGTTAATGTTCTTCTCGAAAGAGAAAAACCAAACTCGCAGGGGAAAATCGCATTCATTAGGCGTTACAATGGATTTATCGCGTCCTTTGATAGAATTATAGGGGAAAAGTAAGTAATTTAATAAAGAAACAAAAAAATAAGAGAAAAAAGGGCGAAATTTCAAATTGAATAGGGATCGATTGCTTTGCAATGGATTGGCATTTTCCGTTTTTCATCTAAGAGAACCGGACAAATAATTTTTTTTTCAAAAAAAATGTGTAAATATTTGCATTTAATTTCAAAAAAAATCATTAAATTTGGGGGTTTATACAAAAAATAGATAGACATAAAATAAAGCAAAGTATTAACAATAAATTTTAAAAAAATGAAAACAAAAGGATTACTGTTTACATTCTCTTTCTCTCTCCTGTTACTTATCATTACAGGATGTAAAAGTTCGGACATAGATGTCCCTTTCTCAAAATTCAAAACAGATAAAAACTATTTGCGTGCCGTAGGAAGCGGAGTTAGTCCGGATTTGGCTATTGCCAAAAAAATTGCGCTCCAAAATGCAAAATCGGAATTGGCAACGAGTATTCAATCTGTTTTTAATCAGGTAAATACATCTTATTTCGAGCAATATGGCGTCGGAGCCACTCCCGATTTGTCTCAAAAAATTGAAGGAATGAGCCAAGATATTGCTTCTCAGGTTCTTTCCAATATAAGAGTGGCAGATCAAAAATACCAAAAGATAAAGAAGTCCGATCATGTCCGTTGTTTTGTTGCGATAGAAATGTCGAAACAAGACATAGGAAGAGTGGCCATGGACGGAATATCTTCCGCAGCTAAGAATAAAATTGATATTGACGAAGCGCAATATCGCAAAATATTCGATGAAGCCTTGAGCAAAGAAGAATAGATTGATACAAGGTTTAGCTGTATGAAACAATTGTGTATTTTATATTCTCCCAAGCAAGAAAAACGCCTCACCCCCTCTCTTGTAAAGAGAGGGAGGAGACGTTTCCTTTGGTTTGTTATTTTAGCATTGAATGTACTTATCTCCGACGCTCAAAATGATGATATTAAAATCAAAAATGCCCGGGGAGAGTGGTCAATAAGTAATATCACACCGGAGCAGGCATACGATAAAGCATTGATAGAAGCCAAATTCGAAGCTTTGCGCATGGCCGGTATCGACGAATCAATCAATGCTATTAATTCTTTGTACTCGACGAATGAAGGGAACGATTACACCGGAATAAGCAGTATTGAATTAGGGGGAGAAGTAATTGATTTTACTATTGTTGATAAGAAAATAGAGCAAAAAAAAGTCGGCGGCTTTGATGCTTTAATTGCTAAAGTCACGATTGATGCTGTTGTTCGCAAATACAAGAAAAAAAGAGACTCAGCCTTTCAGATACAGGTAAGCGGGATTGAGCGTTCGTATAAAGACGGCGACCACTTAACCTTTTCTTTTATGCCGCATAAAGACGGATATTTAAAGATTTTTGCATTTGAAGACGATAACACCGGCTATGTATTGTATCCGAATGTACATGAAAAAAACAAATATTTCCAAGCGGGAGTACAGATTAAATTCCCTGTTTCTAAAGAGTTTGATTACGAACTGGCGAAAATAAATCCGTTGAAAGCTACCGAAAATAATCTCTTAATTTTCGTTTTTACAAAGCATGATATTCCTTTTTTCGAGGAAGACATCAATTATCATTCCGTACTCAACTGGATCGCAAAAATCAGTCCGGACGAAAGAGTAGAAGTTCGAAATTTATTTCAGATAGCAAAGGCAAAGAAATAAAATTCGGAGCGGAAATATGCATGAAAATATTTCGTATAGAACCCTAAAAAAATACATTTATGAGATTGAAATGTAATGTATTACTCGTTATTAGCTTCTTTTTCCCTTTACTCGTTATGGGACAAGCAGGCGGTTTCGATAAAATGAAAAATAAAAGTTCTCAAAGTTTTGACGAATTTAAGAAAAAACAAACCTCAAAATTTGAAAATTATAAAAAGAATAAGCAACTTGAATTTGCTAAGTTTCTGGAAAAGAAGTGGGAAGAATTTAATCTTTTTGCCGGTCAAGAATTACCCCAATTGCCCGAACCGGTAGAACCGCCGGTTGCCGAACCGGTAGACACGCTTCCCGATCAGGAAATACCTGCCCTTCCCGTGATAGTACCGCTTCCGGAAGAAAAACCCGTTCCGGTGCCGGATATTCCGGTAATACCCGACAATGTAATATATAATAAAGTAAATGTCGAATTTTTAGGACACAAGTTGACCGTTAATTACGATAAATCGTTCAATATTGCTTTGCCTCAAATAACGGAAGATAAAATTGCCGCATACTGGAAACAAATGGCGCTCGGAAGTTTTGACGAACTCATTTATCAATGCCTCTTAATCAAAAATGAATTGCACTTGAATGATTGGGGGTATTACCTTTTTGTCAAAACATTGGCCGATACGATTTATGCTTCCGAACAGGAACATGAAAAAATTGCCTTTACTGCCTTTATATTAGACAATAGCGGTTATAAAGTCCGCATGGGACGTGACGCCGATTATAAGCATCTGTTGCTGCTATTAGCCATACAAGATAAGGTGTACGGGAAATCCTACTTTGTTTTTTCGGGCGAAAAATATTATTTAGTAGCAGGAGAGAATACTTCTTCGATGTACACTTATAATGAGTGGAAAGATGATAATAAGAAAAATGCGATACGTCTGGTATTCAAAGAATCGCTCAAAGCATCCAATCAATATCAAACAAAAACAATTGAAACACAGGCTTTAGGCGGAGCTGTTGAAATAACGTACAATCCGCATTTGAAAGATTTTTATAATCAAATACCGGCTTGCGACTTGGCTGTTTCTTTTAATTCGGAATGTTCGGAAGAAGTTGCTCATTCGTTGAAAACAAATTTCGGCAAACGATTGGAAGGTAAAACCAAATTTGAACAGGTCGTTACCTTGTTAAACTTTATGCATGAGGGATTTCCTTATATGACGGATGATAATCAATTCGGGCGTGAAAAATTTTTCTTTTACGAAGAATCTTTTATTTATCCCTATTCGGACTGTGAAGACAATTCGATTCTGTTTGCTTACTTAGTGCGGAAATTGACCGGCCTCAAAGTAGTCGGCATACTCTATCACGACCATGCGGCTACGGCTGTGCAGTTGGACAAGGAAACAGACGGCGCTTATGTGTTGCATAAAGGCGAAAAATACACAATTTGCGATCCTACCTATCTGGGCGCTCGCGTCGGTCAATCAATGCCCCAATATTTAAATGAACCTGCGCAAATAATTGAAATTCAATAATATTTTTTAGTTTAACAATTTAATACACACACAAATGAAAATAAACATCACTCTATTTCGGTTTATTTCTTCCTTTTGTTTTTTTATTCTTTTCCATACGTATTCTTTTTCTCAAGTGGAACTGATACGAACATATTCCTCCGGAAACGAAATAAAATTGTTCGACAATACCTCATTCCGTCTTATCTATTATGTGGATTCCGAAGTGAATACTTACAAAGATAAAACGGTAGCTTCCATTGGCGATGTTAAATGCTTGGCATTGAATCCATCCGGAAGTTCGTTTGCCGTTATTCAAAAAAAGAATGTGAAAATTTATTCTTTTATGAAAGAAGAAACCAAACTGTTTAATGTAGAATATAAAAGTAAAAATAAAGCACTCAAACGCCTCCCCTTATCCCTGACTTACACAGGCAATGCCGATCAACTCCTTGTTAGTTTTACAACGGGAGAAATTATTGTTTACGATACAAAAAAATATGAATCGCAATATATCTTGGCAGGCGACACCGCTGCAACGTCCATTACGGTAAGCCCTAACGACTACTTTATTGCAGCCGTTACCGGTAAACGGATCAATATCTGGAATTTTGAACGGAAAACAATTCGTGCGCACATAGACGTAGAAACAGAAGTTACCGGCATTGCATTTTCGCCCGACGCATCTATGCTGGCGATTACTTTGCCCGGACGATTGCTGCTATATAATACGCGAAACTGGGAAAATATACAAAATTATACCTTTGATGATGTTGCCTCGTCACCATCTTTCAACGGTGATGATAAATACTTGGCATTTATCCTTAACGGCCGGCGCATTGCCGTTTTGAATATCCGCAAACAGGAAATAATTCAGGAAATACCGGAAGAAAGTAATATTTTAGCCTGCCGCTTTTTTAACTCGCACGATAAAACGTACTTGATATCCAGCCGCTCCAAAGCAATAGTCTATTGGAATGCGAACGGGCTAAATCCGTTCTATGGGAAAATTATCAATCAGGAAGTAGATAAAAAAATGAACGAATGGGTGAAAATGATGCAAGGCGAATCAATGGACGAATATAAAATCAGGGTAAATGACTCCACGCGGCTCAAGCAAATGGAACTGTTTACTCAGGAAGCGACAACCTCGCTCGCTCAGGACAGAATATCTATCGAAAATCCGTTCGTTGGCGACTATAATAACGAAAGCAATCTTTTGGCTATTAATTTTACGTCTTTACCTCCCATCGAAATTCCCGTACCGGCTTCCGAACTTTCTGATTTCGGCAACGGCAGTAATCTGAAATTCAATAATGCCGTTTATATGATCAATGAAGAAGACGAATTTGTATTGGCTTATATTGAAGTTACGAACGAAGTGAATAACAAAGTGTATATCTACGACAATATTGGCCGTACCCGTATCGAAGCGATTGAAACGGATCTAAACTTTGTCCCGCTCGAAATTTTACAAATTGCCAGTCAGGAAGCATCGAATCTGGAGTCTGTAACGGAAAATGTGATGGAAGAAAATAAACAGGAAAAACTGATTACCGATAACACGCAAATCAATGTGGGGACGGAAGTCGTTGCCGACGTCGATGCCGAAGGAAACAAAATATTGAATTATCTGGTTAACTATAAATACGAAGTGATCAATAAAGAATTTTCGGAAGTGGAAGATTTTCCTCCCGGAAGCTATGATATTAAAAAATCGAATGCCGCAATGTCGCTGATGAAAATCATAAAAAACTCGTTTGAAGAAGGCGATTTCGCTAAATACCTGAAAGCCGGTAAACATGTGAAAATTGCGATAACCGGATCGGCAGACGGCGCCCCGATACGTGGAAAAATTGCATACGACGAGCGTTACGGTAATTTCGAAGCAGAACCGTATTATCAAAACAATGAACTGAACAATATTACGGTAACAAAAGCAACCGGAATTACCGAAAATACACAATTAGCTTTTATTCGCGCTATAAGTGTTAAAGACTATCTTTCCAACAATATCGCTTCGCTTCAGAATACGCAAAATAGTTATCACTACAACGTAGAAGTAGCGGAAGAACGAGGCGGAGAGTACCGGCGGATTACTATTCAATTTACTATCATCGACGCATTTGAAAAATAATAATAAAGATGAAAACTTATTTATCAGTCATTCTGTTTTTAGTATCTTTCTCGGGGAGCGTTCGTTCGCAAAATACGGCAGAAACAATTAAAAAAGCCAATCAATTGTATGTGTTTTTTGAAAGCGAAAGAGACAAAGGAGTAGATATCGACGCAACTTACAATTATTTGTTAGACAGTTATACCCAATTTTTGAAAGTGATAAACGCTTCCGACAACGGCGAATATATTAATGCCATAAAAAACCGCTTGAAAGCGGCGTATCCGTACATCGAAAAGGCGACGATTTATTATGCCGACGTCCAAAACAATAGCAAAGTCGTGGAATTTGCTATTCCTTACATCGAAATTCCCAAATTATCCCTGTTTAGAAGCGAATTGTTACCTCAAAACGCTCAATACGCCTCCATCGTGTACTATGCCGGAATATCCGCATATAAAATACAAAAATACAATCAGGCAATCGCACTCTTTCAGGAATATTTGAATACGGATTCCAAAGAATTTGCCAAAGATTCCTACCTGTATTTGAACATGATTTATCTGGCGCAAAAAAGTTATAAGGAACAGGAAAACATTTTGGAACGCGCTCATACCCAATTCCCTCTGGTACTGGATTTTCTTTATAATCTGGTAAATGTTCATATAACTACCCAGAATGTGGATAAATTGCTGGCAACAATTAATAAAATACTCAACATTGATCCGAACAACGAAAAAGTGCTCCCAATCAAGGCGCGCCTTTTGGAAAACGCAGGGAAGAACGAGGAAGCCCTGCAAATTTATCAACGCTTATACACATTACATCCCGATAATTCCGAATTGCTAACCGGATTAGCCCGCAGCAATTTTAACTATGCAACGGAAATTATCAACAACGGTTCTACCATTGTCGATGATACCCAGTATGCTATTGTAAGGCAAAAAGCAGCCGGCTATTTGTTGGAGGCGAAGGATTTATTCCTCAAAATACTGGAAAAAAATCCGACTTCCAAACAATATATGACCGGCTTGGCAAGTGTGTATCAATACATGGATATGTTGCCCGAATACACGGTATTAAGCCAAATTATTACCGACGGCGTGGATTTCGGCCAATTTACCGACCGTTTGACGGCTTATAATGAAGCGCAACAAAAATCGCCGGAACAACCACAGGCTCCAAACAACACGTTTGTCCCACGCCCTACCAATCCGGCTCAATTAACCATCCGTATTGATGAATTTTCAGACGGAAACGAAAACAAGGTGATCGATGCCGGTGAAGTCTTTGCCGTTACGTTTACTATTCAAAATCAAGGACAAGGCGACGCCTATAATGTAAGAATACGACTTTCCGAACAGCAAGGCCTGGATACTTTTTTTGACGGAGCAAAAGAAATGGATGGTGGAAATATCCCGGCCGGAATTGCCAAGCAATATACGATGCGCTATATCGTGGATAAAAATCTGCCGGAAGGAAGCGCCGTAATCAATATCTATGCCTTTGAAGCCAATGGATTTGACGCCGATCCGGCCGAATTGCTCGTTACCACAATGGACTATGCTATGCCCCGGTTGGCGGTTGCCGATTATCAATTCCTTGCCGCCGAAGGGACGTCCATTACTTTGGGCGACAACGGCAAATTATCGGTAGCTATCCGCAACGAGGGAAGCGTAACCGCTAACGACGTCAAAATAAATTTCAAACTTCCGAATAATATTTATGCCACGGATAATCCCGAAATATTGATCGACAGCATTCCGCCCGGCGAAGTTTCGGTGATTGATTATCAATTTTTGGTAAATAAACGATTTGATCAGGATTCGATTAGCGTATTAATGTCTGTAACCGAGCCGACAAAAACATCCTTTATCAACGATGTATTTAAAGTCAAACTCGGACAGTATCTGACCTCCACCCAAACCCTTCGTCTGGAAGGGCAAAGCGATCGGAAGGCTTTAGCTGCCGCCAAAGATTTCTCCCTGACATTAAAAAACGAATTGCTGGAAAATGTACCGGAAGGAGGCCTCAACCGTCACCGTTATGCCTTGATTATCGGTAATGAAGATTATAGCATTGCGGGAAGAAATGCCGAAATCAATGTCCCCTATGCCGTTAACGACGCCATTGTGTTTCGCGAATATTGCTTGCGAACATTTGGTATTCCCGACAAACAAGTCAAATTCGTTTCCAACGCGACAGCCGGTATCATGCACGAACAACTCGACTGGTTAGTGAATATGGCAAGCGCCGATTCCGAAGCAGAACTCTTCTTCTTCTTTTCCGGACACGGCAATAATGACGAACAGACCAAAGAAGCCTTTTTAATTCCGGTTGACGTGAGCGGCAAAAATATCCGCTTCGGTATTTCTTTAGAAAACCTTTATACGGAACTGTCGCGCTATCCGGTGAAAGCGTCTTACGTATTTCTGGACGCCTGTTTCAGCGGTGGATTCAAAGGCGAAGCGGCGCTTGTTGCACAAAAAGCCGTTCGTGTAGTTCCGAAAATCGGAATGCCCCGTGGAAATACCATCAGTTTCTCGTCCAGTAGCGGCGATCAGACTTCAAGCGTATGGCACGAAAAGAAGCAGGGCTATTTTACCTATTTCTTAGTCAAATCCATACAGGAAAGCAATGGCAACATAACGATGAAATCGTTGTTTGAGAAAACCAATGCCGCCGTGCGACGGGCAACCGCGCTGACCGGTAAGTTGCAGGAGCCACAAATCATGGTTTCTCCGGTTATCAATTATGATTGGGAAAATCTGAAACTGCAAACAGATTCCGAAATACTTCTCGAAGAAGCTGTTTCGACGGATGTTTCCCCGCTTGATTAGAGAGTGGTTAGTTTTACATGTGCATAATATTTAGTTGTTTTGGAAACCGGACAAAGATTGAGTTGTCCGGTTTTTATTTGTCCGTTTTCGCAAACTAACCTTTCCTTTTGTTTTTTTCCGACGGTTAAAGGATCAGGATTGTATTCAATAACCAGTTCGCCTTGCGAATCAGGATGGACATGTTTTTCAAACAGACGGATTGCTAAATAGCCCATGCTTTTCCGCATGTTGATTTCAACGCAGGGATGCAGTTTGTATGTATTTCCCGAGCGGTAGATTAGCATATCGACGCCGATATTTCCGGTATAATGAGGGATGTAAAGCCGGTGTATGAAGTCGTTGAGCGCTTTTCTTACGCGAAGTAACAAGGCTTTATCAATGAATCCGGCGATTCGTTTTTCCAGGTCTTCCTGCCTGGCCAGCAAGCTTTTTTCGTACACGCCTTTCCCGTTCGTTTGGAAAACGGAATAACCGATGAATTGAGTTTCACCTTCCGGTGTATTTTCGAAGTGCATGGAAAAATCCATTTGTTTATCCAAGGCTTTTTCTATGGAAACGGAGGATTGTTTTTTCAACATTCCGCTGATTATCTGTCGTTCCGATTGAGCGATTTTTCCGGGAGGAAGCCAGACCAATCCTCGTCCCGACGAAGAAAAGGGCGATTTAACTACCTGCTTTTCGTTGCTTCGAAGCAAGTAACGCTCTATTTCATCAATAGTTGAAAAGAATTGAGGAAGAATGTCTTTCTCTATTTCGGGAATTTCGTCGATTAAAAGGGCAAGGGCTTTTTGCGAAGTTCGGCGACCGGCGGCTTCGCGATATTCTTCGCTTCCTGCCGGAGTTTGAAAGTGCAAGTTATATTGCCGGTTAATCTTCTCGAAAAGATGAATACTTTGCGGAGAAATCCCCCATAAAGCAACGCGCTCTGTTCCAATAGCACGGGCGGCCGGAGAGGAAAGCGGAATCCGCTCGATATTCTCCCGTTGCGAATCAATCATGTAACGGCAAAAGGAAGAACAGCGACAGAGATATGGAAACGGATTGTTAATCAATACATAATCTTCCGAATCGGCATACCAGGCCGGCAAAAAAGCCAGGTCTGCCTGCATTTTTACTGTTTGTGCCGGCGGTTGATAAAATGGAGAACCGTTCAAGACCGCCGTTTCGTGTCCCGGATTAAAGTAATGAATCATTTGTTCAAAATTAGATGAAAAGCTACGGAATATTCTGTTAACTTTCGAATCACCCTTAACCGGGTGATCATGTCACCCTTAACCGGGTGATTGTGTCACCCTTAACCGGGTGATCGTATCACCCTTAACCGGGTGATCACATCACCCTTAACCGGGTGCTGTAACGGAATGTTCAGTCTTCGACGGTAAGTATCCTGTTGAATGTAATTGAACGAATGGTTTTCAAGGTCTTACCGCCTCTCCCGCCATATTGCGTTGCAAGTTTCAGCAGTACGGATGCCCCGCCGGGCATGGGAGGGGCAACAATCAACAGTTCGGTCGGCTTGTTGACGATAATATCAACCGGCGGTACCGGATAAATACTGTCCGCATCTTCGCTGTTGATAAAGACGATACCTGTTTCCGGATTTGTACCGGTAATTTTGAGGTTATGGCCGATGATTTTCAGGTTTCCACCGCAGGTGATGAATCGGTTAGCCGTTCCGCTTTTGAAGTCGTCGACCCTGTCGATTTTCGAGGGGATGACTGGTTCTACATGCCGCAACAGGTTTCGCCCTGCCGCATCGGTCAGTTTCCGGGAAGGCGTAATCCGAACCAGGGCTTTTTCGGGAAATTCGCCCTCCGTGTAAGAACCGGGGATGCTGAAATGATAGTGCGCCAGCCGCGTGTTGACAGCAATTCCCGACGCGATCCACTCTTCCTGAATTTCGGCGGCAGCTTCGAGCATGGCAAGGGCTTCGGCTTTACTGATTCCGAGATTTCGCCGGGCAATAGCATCCGCGAGGTCATCGTCCGTTAGCGAACGTACATTCACTGCCCGTGCGTAACGGCTTCCGGGCTTAGCCTTAATCAAACGAAGGTCTTCCAGTACATAATCAATCATGATAAATTTTCTGTTTAATGTAAATCAGCAGTTGAGGATACAAGGAAGGAAAGAGAGCGGAAAACGGGACTCGAACCCGCGACCCCGACCTTGGCAAGGTCGTGCTCTACCAACTGAGCTATTTCCGCATTTGCGACTGCAAAGATAATATCAATTTTCTATTCTGCAAATTTTTTAGGGAGATTATTATTTAAAAAGATTGCATTTCACATAATTTAGAATAATATCCGTTCAAAGCCAGCAGTTCGTCGTGCCTGCCCTTTTCCACGATTTTCCCTTCATGCACTACGCAGATCAGGTCGGCCTTCCGGATGGTAGAAAGCCGGTGAGCGATAACAATCGTTGTCCGGTTAAGCATCAGTTTTTCTAAAGCATCCTGCACCAAACGTTCCGATTCGGCGTCTAACGCCGAAGTTGCCTCGTCGAGGATCAGCACCGGCGGATTTTTCAATACGGCTCGCGCAATGCTGATTCGCTGACGCTGTCCGCCGGAAAGTTTGCATCCCCGGTCGCCGATATTGGTGTCGTAACCGTTTTCGGACTGAATGATAAAATCGTGAGCATTAGCAACCTTGGCGGCTTCTTCTACTTCTTTCTGCGTAGCGTGCTTAACGCCGAAAGCAATATTGTTGAAAAAGGTATCATTAAACAGAATGGCTTCCTGATTGACGATCCCCATCAACGAGCGAACGTCCTGCACTTTAGCCTCACGAATATCTACGCCGTCGATCAGGATATTTCCTTCCTGAATATCATAAAAGCGGGGCAATAAGTCAACCAGCGTGGATTTTCCCGAACCGGATTGCCCAACCAGCGCCAGGGTTTTTCCTCGCGGTATTTCGAGGTTTACGCCATTGATAATCCATGTTTCACTGTATTTGAAGCGAACGTTGCGGTATTCGATTTTGTCGTTCAGCCCGATTGGGCGGGGATGTTCGGGATCGAGGATCGGATTTTCCGCTTTCAATATTTTATCGACCCGCTCCATGGATGCCAAGCCTTTTTGAATGGTATAGGCCGTTTTGGACAATTCTTTTGCCGGATTAATCAACAGGTAAAAAATAGTCAGGTAATAAATGAAACTCGCTCCGTCGATGGAACTGTTTTCATTCAAAATCAAGGAACCGCCATACCACAAAACAAGCGCAACGGCGATCGTTCCCAACAATTCACTCACCGGATGCGCCAATTGTTGGCGGCGAAAGACGCGATTAGTCGTCGTCCGGAACAAATTGTTGGTTTCGCGGAAACGCTGAGCTATTTTCCCTTCCGCATTAAACGCTTTGATAATGCGCAGTCCGCTTAAAGTCTCTTCCACCTGCGACATCAAAACGCCCCACTGTTGCTGGCCTAATGCCGAATTTTTTTTGAGATTCCGGCCTATCTGTCCCATTATAAAACCGGCCAGCGGGAGCATAAACACAACAAAAAGTGTTAATTGCCAGCTGACGATCAACATTCCCGCCACGTAGATAATAATCAGGATCGGATTCTTAAAAAGCAGGTCGAGCGAACTCATAATGGAAGCTTCTATTTCATTTATATCGCCCGATATACGGGCCAAAATATCGCCTTTCCTTTCTTCGGAAAAAAAAGCCAAAGGCAACGAAATGATTTTATCGTTGATTTGGTTTCGTATGTCGCGAACCACGCCGCTACGGATGGGAATCATAAAATAAAAAGACAAATACATAGCGCCGGTACGTAAAACAGTCGTAATGACCAGAAACAGTCCCAATATCAGCAAAGCGCTTGTGCTTCCGTTGGTTTCGAGGATTCGCGAAAGATACCAGTAAAAATTATTCACACAAACGTCGGACATATTCTTCCACGAATCAAAGGAAGAAAAATCAAAAGGCATGTAGGTATATTGGGTTTGATCGATTTTGAAAAGGATTTGCAAAACCGGGATAATCATGAAGAAAGAAATCAAATTCAGCAGGGCCGACACAATATTCATCAAAATATTAAGCCCTATGTATTTTTTGTAAGGCAGAACAAAACGTCTCAACAAGCGGATAAAATCTTTCATTAAAATATGTAATATATCTGTTTTAAAAAGCGGCGCAAGTTACGCATTAATCGGCAGCTGTTTTATCCGAATTGTGTTAAAATAATCAAAATCCATTAAACCTTTCTCCGGGATGTCCGTCTATATTTTTCAACAATTAATTTAACAGATCATTTATAATTCATTTATACGTATGAGATTTTTTGGGAATATCCTCTTTTTTCTTTTCTTTTCGTTTTCTGTTTCGGGGCAAAAAAATATAAATCTTTCCGGTATTCTATTAGATAAAGCCGACAATGAGCCGATTGTTGCGGCAAGCATCGAATTGCTGACCGCTAAAGACAGCGTTTTTGTAACGGGCGACATCAGCAGTAATAAAGGCGCTTTTTCGCTCCGTAACCTGACGCAGGGCAATTACGTGTTGAAAGTCAGCTATATCGGTTATTTAACAATTACACAACCGCTTACGCTTTCGGAAAAAAAACCGTCCGTTCGATTAGACACATTATTCCTGCAAACCAACGACATTTTGCTGGACGAAGCCATTGTTGAAGGCAAACGCCCCGACGTAGTAGTGAAAAACGATACGATAGAATATGATGCAACGGCTTATAAAATGACGGAGAATGCGGTAGTAGAAGATTTATTGAAAAAATTACCCGGCGCGGAAGTCGATAAAGACGGGAAAATTACCATGAACGGAAAAGAAATAAAAAAAATCATGCTCGACGGAAAAGACTTCTTTTCGGACGATCCGCAAGTGGCCTCCAAAAACCTTCCGGTGGAAATGGTCGATAAATTACAGGTACTCGACAGAAAGTCGGATATGTCGCGCATGACCGGCTTCGACGACGGAGAAGAAGAAACAATCATCAATCTGGTTATCCGTCCCGACATGAAACAGGGCACGATGGGAAACGCTTTGGCGGGAGCCGGCGCCGATTTGCATCTGGATAACGACCTGCGCTATCAGGGAGCCGCATTCATAAACCGGATGCAAAAAAACGACACCTATACTTTAATCCTCGGAAGCAACAATAATAACAATATGGGCGCCGCCGATTTGGGCGCCAACCGTTTCGGCGGAATGAGAATGCGGCGCGGAAGCGGAGGTATTGCCCAATCGGGCGATTTCATGCTAAGGATGAATAAAGAATTTTCTCCAACCTTAACTTTGAACGGAGATATTCGCTACAATACTTCAGACCGGATTTCCGAAAGTGAAGTAGAACAGACGACTCTCTCCCAAACGCTTTCGCAATTAGATAAAACCAATACCCGTACCGATTATACCTCCAATAATGTAGCTTCCAATTTTAATCTGGAATGGAAACCGGATACAATGAATACGCTGATTTTCCGCCCAACCATCGGCTACAACAACAGCCACAGCAATGAACAGGAAGCCTTGCAACGTTCCAACTACAACGACGGAAGCAGAATCTTCGATTCGCAATCGGAATCAAAAACAGAAGGAAGCGGCTACAACCTGGGCGCTACACTCGATTATGCTCACCGGTTCGCTAAACCGGGACGTGTATTCAGTATCAATCTCAGGGCTACTTATAACGACAGTTATTCCAAAGAAAAAAGCACGACGGAGGTAACCAAACACCGGGATATTCCTAATCTTCCCGAAGATTTGAATCAACATTTCGAAAACGACGATAATACCAAAAGTTATCGTTCTACTATTTCGTGGGTAGAACCGATAGGCAAGAACAATTTCCTGCAAGCCCTTTACCGCTTTTCGTATTCCGACACCCAAAGCCTCAATTCCACTTACGATTTGGGAGAAGACGAAACGGAAGCTGTCCGCGACAACAGCCTCAGCCGGAGTACGGTGCGAAATTCAACCGTACAGCGTATCGGACTGAGTTTTAAAGCAGTGAGGCCGAAATACAACTATACGGTCGGATTCAATATCGACCCGTCTAATTCGATCAACGAAACGTGGCAGCCCTCGTCCGGCAATACGCTTGATTTACCGTACAATTACGACAGCCGGTTGGCCAACCTGTTGGGCGACTCGCTGATATCTTCCATCAAACAGGAAGTCGTCAATTTTTCCCCGGTAGTGAATTTCAACTATATTTTCGGGCAAAGAACCAATTTGCGAATCGACTATGAAGGAGAAACGAATCAACCTTCGGCCAATCAACTGAAAGATTATTTAGACATGAGTCGTCCGACCAACTGGACGCAGGGAAATCCGAATCTGAAACCGGGATACAGCAATAACCTGCGAATGCGCTTCCAAAAATACGTGCCGGAAACGCAATTGATGTACAACCTGAATATAAACGGCGGGTTTTCTTTCAACGATATTATTTCGATTACCCGGATGTTCGACGACGGCATCCGCCTGACTACTTACGAAAATATCAACGGTAACTGGAATACCCAATTGCAGGGAATGTTCAATATCCCGTTGAAAAACAAACGGTTCAGTATCGGCAGCGGATTCCGGTTCAGTTATAATAATCAAAACAGTTTGGTTTCCGAATCGGATAATAAAGACGAACGGTTGAAAAACACACAAAAGAATATTTCCCTCTCGGAGAATGCGAATATTAACTACCGTTCCGACTTGTTTGATTTCAGGTTGAATGTGAATGTCCGCGCCGGCAACATCACGTATTCCGTGCAGCCCGAAAAAAATCAAAAAACCTTGAATTTCGGCATCGGTGGTTATACAACCTGGTATCTTCCTTACGATATTACGGTAGAAAGCGATATTAATTACACCCAACGAAGCGGTTTTTCCGCGCAATACAATATTCCGGAAACCATGTGGAATGCCGCCGTAACTAAACAGCTTTTCAATCAAAAATACGGAACGGGTTCCTTAAAACTACAGATTTATGATATTCTGAAAAACCGGAACAACATTTCCGCTTCTTCTACTACAAACGGTTTCCGCACCGTACAAAGCAATGTAATCCCCAGTTTCTTCATGTGCAGTTTTATTTATAAATTCAAACTCTTCCCCGGCTCCGGCAATACACAGGAAAGAGATTCCCGGGACGGAAACCGGCAATGGGGGCCTCCTCCCGAAGGACGGGGCGGCAGTGGCCGTGGAAATTGGGGCAGCCTCATGTGAATTATGAATTATGAATTATGAGTGGGTGCGAAGCAAACAACTGCGCTTCGCGCTCACTCATAATTCATAATTCATAATTAATTCTCCATATTGGGGGATGTCTTTTAAAAAAGAATAGCTTTTTTTCTCTCTGTCGATAAAGCAGCAATAATGCTGCAACCCGTTGGAAATCATTAGCCAAGGTACTTGCAAACTCATGTTGTAACGGCTTATCTGATCAAAAACCTGCTGGGTAAGCGGTATTTCGGGCGATTTGTATTCAATAATCATTTGCGGTTGCAAAAATTTATCGTAGAGAACCGTATCGCAACGGCGTTTCACATTGCCTAATTCGATACTCACCTCGTTCGATAGCAAGCCTTCGGGATATTGCTTGTATTCAATTAAAAAGGAAACAAAATATTGCCGTACCTGTTCTTCCGGCGTCAGGCGCACATAGTGTTTTCGCAGCCGGTCGAAAACATACGCCTTTCCGCCCTGTTTCCGTATCCGTAGACTTGCCGGTGGAAGATTTAAATCCGACATCGAATCATTTGTCAGTGCATTAATTTGTATATCAGTTCAATGAGCAGTTGTCCGTCCGATGCGGAAGAATTGCCGGCGCCTTTCCCTTTGGCGTCATATTCCCGGATTAAAGAAATATTATTCATCGCTTTTACCGGTTTGTAGTTTTTGAGAGCGGTCTGGTAATCGGCGATTTGGAAATCGAAACGCAATCCAAGCACATGCATTAAATTAGTCTTGGATTTATCGGGCTGGTATTGGCATATCATCAGGTTGGTAAAGAAGTTAAACAATACGGTTAACGTTACGACCAACGGATTGGTTTTCGGATTTTGTACAAAGTAAAAAGCAATGCGATTGGCTCTCACAACATCTTTTGCGGCAATAGCTTTCAGGAGTTCAAAATTATTGAAATCCTTGCTGATTCCAATATTGGATTCAATAATTTCCGGAGTAACCCGCCGTTGATTGGGAGGAAGTAAGATACGGAGTTTATCCAGTTCGTTCGTCAATTTGCTGAGGTCGTTTCCCAAATAATCGGTAAGCAATTGCGATGCTTTCGGGTCAATCGTTATTTGTTTATCTTGTAGATAAGTTGTGATAAAAGAGGGTATCTGGTTCTCGTACAGTTTTTTCGATTCGTAAGTGATGCCTATCTTGGCAATTTCGGCGCTCAATTTTTTCCTTCCGTCCAATTTCCCATTTTTGTAATTGATAACCAATACCGTAGAAGACAAGGGATGTTTAAGATAATGGATTAAATCCTCGATATCATTATTTTTTCCTTTCATGCCTTGCGCTTCTTTCACGATAACCAATTGCCGTTCGGCCATCATCGGGTATCTCCGGCAAGCATTGATAATGGAAGCTACATCCGTTTCCATCCCGTAAAAAATGATTTGGTTGAAATCGCGTTCGGAATCATCAAGCGCATATTTAATCAATTCATTGGTCAATTGGTCGATAAAATAAGATTCTTCGCCTTGAAAAAGATAGACCGGCATGAATTTTTTCAGCCGGATATTGCCTATTATTTC
>JAISNS010000270.1 GCA_031276105.1 Dysgonamonadaceae bacterium | reverse complement strand
AAACAAAAATGCTGGAAGACGTAGAACTCGTTTTGTATATCCGGAAAAAGTTTCACCGGCCGCTAAGAGTCTGCGGAATGGTGCGTAATACCGGCGAACCGGGCGGAGGGCCTTTCCTTAACCAACTGTTGCGCACAACGTTTACCGACATAAATACGGACACCGAGCTTACGAAAAAACAAATAACTCCCGACTTTGAATATTCGTACTTCTCCGGTCATCATGTCGGAAATGTGACAAAAACAATCTATCATCTAATGTTTGACTTTTCGGGAAATGTCGGTTTATAAGAAATATACAGGATAAACAAATGATAAAGCTAAAATTAAGGAGATGTTTCAAAAAAAACATCTCCTTTTCTGTGTTTATCCGATACTTTTTAGCTTTACTCGGATACGCAACGCAAAGAGTACCCTGGTGAAACTCTTTTGTTCTGTGAGTTTGCGGAGCCTTCTGTGATTCGGAAGTACCACACAAGATCATCATTGGGCCAACTATTAACGCTACTACTCCAATAATAGCCAAAGTTACCACGATCTCTCAAGGCACCGCCGGCGTACTCTCGTTCGCCGGCGGCAGGAAAATAAAGGTAATCGCCGACCTTCTTTAAATTACAAAATCCACCATTCCAGTCTCTATTGGGGATAGGAATCCATGGGTCAGGTATATTTGAAAGAATATTATTGCCTGCAAGAGAGGAGTATTCGGCTTCCGTCGGCAATCGCCAACCCGAAGGACAGGTATATTCCCAGCGGGCACCAGTTGGCCATGTAGTGCTCCAAGCAGAGCGATTGTCATTATTTGCCGTATTATACACAGCAGGAGATGAATAGGCCCAGCGATACCAGTCGCCGTGATGATCGCGGGTAATCAACTGGAAAGAAGAAATAATATCATATTTGGCATTCAGATTATGACACATGAAATTCAACCATTCCGTAGCGCTTACTTTCGCAGGACATACGCAGGTACCGTTCTCCACGCGAATCTCCAAGTAAGCCACTTTGGTATCGCTACCGCCTTCCGGTATATAAGTCGCAACCAGCTTGACGGTCAATGAATCTCCGTTATCAGGAACCAGTTCCTTTATATTCGGTTTGAACTTAACCGTAAACGCTTTTTCATAATTGTAGTCGTCATCATGAGTTCCTTCGGCAAAAGCCGACTGGGGAAGAGCCGTTACATCTATACTTTCTACAATACTTATATCCGGATCGTCGTAATACGACAACACCAAACCGGAATAGGCTCCCTTATGCAGAAATTTATACGTCTTTTCAACTCCCAACTCAAATGCGTCTTTACGGGCGTTGAAAGCGAGGTCGCTTTGACCGGGAAGCTGAGATTTCTTCACATCCAGACAGGTTTCACCGACAATCCCGTAATCGGCGCTAAGCAGGCCATACGGGACTCCGCCGCCGGTAGCGGTTACGTTCACAGAACCGGTTTTCGATACGGGCGCGGAAGAATAGGGCGATTTTACAGTTACCGTCACGTCGTAAGCGCCGGTTTCGGTAAATTTAATCGACGTTGTCGCCGTCGATTGACTCAAGATTTCACTGCCTGTTGCCGGCTGTACCGACCATTCATACGTTTCACCATCGGCGCAGCGGGCGCTTGCATCGCTCGAAACGGAAAAAGTTTCGGTAGCGTCCTTTTTGATATTAAAAACAGGGGTTGTCAATGTCAACTGGCTTGCATCAACCAGCGGCGTACAGTTTTCCTCGACCGGCGCCCAGTTCGTCCCGTTCCAAACGTAAATGCCGACCGGGATATTGTTCCCGCCGATGTGGTAAACCATGGCGCCGGTGAAAGCGGTATTCGTATCGTCGTTTGTACCGGCTACGATTCCGGGAAACGAGTTGGGAAGAGTAGCCGGTATCTTGCTCAAATCTTCGATCGGAACATTCGAGAGCAGCAGTCCCCCCTTGGTGGCTTTGTTCAAATCCAGCAAAGCGCCGGTGGCAGGCGTTGCCAATTCGCCGATAGTTACCTGAGCGTGCAAGTTAGCGCTCAAAACAAGCGCTGCTGATAATACTAAAATTTTTGTTCTCATTGTAATTGTGTTTAATTTATAATGTTTAATTTATAATGTATAATTCTTAATTCTTAATTCCTAATTCCCCTTGTCATTGCGGGTTTGACCTTTTTCCTAAGCTTGTCATTGCGGGCTTGACCTTTTTCCTAAGCTTGTCATTGCGGGCTTGACCCGCAATCCCCTGATTAAATGTTCTGCGTTTTTCAGGGGATCCCGTGTCAAGCACAGGATGACAGGGGTTTTCAGGGGATCCCGCGTCAAGCGCGGGATGACAGAGCCGTATCTGAGGCCGCCTCAGACGCTCATCTGAGGCCGCCTCAGACGCTCGTCTGAGGCCGACTCAGACGCTCGTCTGAGGCCGACTCAGACGCTCGTCTGAGACCGGCTCAGATGTAGCGCTCACTGTACTTCCAACACTTTATCAAATATGGCCGTGCGTGGCGCTTTGAGTAGCTTCGCATCGTTAGAGAACTGTGTCGTGATTTCCAGTTTGTAGGTATCCGTAATCAAATCGGGAATAATAATCATCACTTCCGAAGGATTGTTTACCACAATATCGTCCGTTTCGACCGGAAAAACGGCATCCGGGTCGTCCTGACTGCGGAAAAGAATACCCACGCCCGGTTCGTCGCCCACTACCCGAATCTTGTGTCCGGTGATTTTCAGGTTGCGCCCCGGAGTCAGCAAATCGTTGACCGAACCGCTCTTCACATCGACGACCTGTGCAATGGAAATACCCGAATCGGCCAATCCCAGAATATCCACCGTTACCGTCGAAAGCTCTTTGCGCAATTCCGTGCCCTGATGAAACTCGAACAGGACATGATGTTTTTGCGGATTGAACTTTTCCACTAAACTGTTAAACACTCCTTTGATGTGAACCGAAGCGGTAAACCAGCCGGTGTTGATCGAAAAACCGTCGCACAACTG
>JAISNS010000241.1 GCA_031276105.1 Dysgonamonadaceae bacterium | reverse complement strand
TTACTACATCGCGTCGCTACAACCAACTACCCTTGCTGCGATCAAACCCTGGGGGATTCGAAGGGAGCTGACCGTGCAGGACTTACCCAAGCGCAAAAGTAATATTTTTTTTTGAATTAGAAATTAGAAATTAGGATTTAGGATTTGAAATAATTCATAATTAACTGATTATTAAGTAAATATTTTTCATTTGACAGGATAATACGAAGAAGGTAAAGCGAGACGAAGTAAAGATAGAAAAAACGAATGGATGTAAG
The DNA here is from genome assembly GCA_031276105.1 of Dysgonamonadaceae bacterium. Lineage (GTDB taxonomy): Bacteria > Bacteroidota > Bacteroidia > Bacteroidales > Azobacteroidaceae > Azobacteroides. The sequence continues at coordinate 4,277 of JAISNS010000241.1, read as the reverse complement.
TTTAAGTAAAGTGATTTTTTTTAGAAGATTGAAAAAGATTTTTTTGTATTTTTCCCCTATAGATTTTGCAAGATATTTTTATGCGGTTGTGTGTAATTGAGAATTTCATGCTAACTTTGCAAGCTATAACTATAAATCATCATTTATTTATGTTTGATATACTGTATCTGAACGATTTAAATATAAAAGCAGTTGAAAAAACGTTCCCAAAAACATTAAAACAATTGCAAGCGGGCGATTTCAAAAGCGCCGACGTGCGTAAAATGCCTAATACCGGCTTCTATCGCGCCCGCTTGGACATCCGCGACCGGCTTTTGTTTAATTTCGTGACGCACGAAAGGGGAAAATATATCCTCCTTCTGGAAGTTATTAAAGACCATAATTATGCCCACAGCCGCTTTTTGCGCGGCGCTATGATTGATGAAAGTCATTTTGTTGCAGTGGAAAATCCCGAAAAAGAAGCAGAAAATATAGCCGGCGATTTGATTTACCTCAATAAACAAAATAAGGCCGTTCATATCCTCAACAAATTTATCTCGTTCGACGACTTCCAACAGTCCGTCTATACGATTCATCCTCCCATGATTATCGTTGGATCGGCAGGTAGTGGTAAAACGGCTTTAGTCCTCGAAAAATTGAAAAACCTGCATGGAAATGTCGCCTATATTTCCCTGTCAAAATACTTGGTTGATAACGCATCCAACCTGTACTACACTGCCGGATACGACAGCGAACAACAGGAAGCCGAATTTCTGTCGCTTAAAGACTACTTGGCATTGTGGAAAAAACCGGAAGGTAAAGAAGTGACTTTTAAACATTTTGAGCGTTGGTTTGCCCGTCATGCTCAAGCCGTTAGAATCAATGAACCCTACCGGGTATTTGAAGAATTTAAAGGCGTAATTTCCGGATCGCCGGTACATACGGCCTGGCTCTCGCAAAAAGAATACATGGAATTAGGCGTGAAACAGTCTATTTTCCCGTTGCCGGAAAGGGAACGGCTCTATCCCCTGTTCCTGAAATACGTGGATTGGTTGAAAGAAGAAAATTTGTACGATACGAATATCCTCTGTTACGAATACCTGGAAAACATACAGCCGTATTACGATTATATCATGGTCGACGAAGTTCAGGATATTACCAATATTCAATTGAAATGTATCTTGGCTTCGCTCAAACAAAAATCTAATTTTATCTTAACCGGCGACAGTAATCAAATCGTGCATCCGAATTTTTTCTCCTGGAGTAAAATCAAAACGTATTTTTACGAAGGTGGAGAAAATCAAGAGAATGCCATCAAAATATTACAGACCAATTACCGGAATAGCCTTCGCGTAGTGGAGTTGAGCAACCATTTGTTGAAAATCAAGAATGCCCGTTTCGGCTCTATCGACCGCGAAAGCAATTATTTAATCAACACGGTAAGCCGGGATTCGGGAGAAGTTTTGCTCTATGCCAACGATGAAAAAAAGAAAAGAGAATTGAACCGGCGAACGCAAAACAGCGCAAAGTATGCCGTTATCGTTCCGGACAATGCTCAAAAAGCCAAAGCCGCCCAATTTTTCAAAACGCCGCTAATCTTCAATATACACGAAGCCAAAGGCTTGGAATACGAAAACGTAATCCTTACGGATTTTATTTCGAGCCATGAAGCCGAATTTCGCGAAATCATCGCCGGAGTAGGCCTCGAAGACCTGCAAAAAGAGGATTTACGCTACAACCGCGCCGGAAATAAGCACGACAAAGACGCTGAAATTTACAAGTTTTATATCAACTCGCTTTATGTAGCGATTACCCGCGCCGTCAAAAATATTTACATCTTTGAAGAACGCGCCGAACATCCGCTGCTGAAATTATTGCAAATGCAGGAAAACAAAGCGGAAATACAAGTGCGTGAAGTGCAGTCGTCGCGCGAAGAATGGCTCGACGAAGCCCGGCGACTCGAAGAACAGGGAAAATACGAACAGGCCGAACAAATCAGGGCTAAATATCTGGGATATGAATACATCAGTCCCGAACAGTTGGAAAAAATAAAAATCCTCGCGCTTGACCCAAGCAAAAAAGAAGCGGAAGTAAAAAAAGAGCGGAAACAATTGTTCCAATACGCCGTCAATCATCGCAACTACGACTGGGTAGAGCAATTAGCCCGTTTGCAATTTCAACGGGCGATACTTTACATGAAAGAAGTGCGCAACGACCGGAAAGAATATGAAAAACAAGTGCGCTTAGGCAATAAGTCCAAAATGTTATCCATTGTCCAAAAATACGGAGTCGATTTCACCACTGAAGAAGGCGTTTCGGGATTGATGCTGGCTTTATATCACGGACAGGACGAACTTGCCAAAGAATTGCTGACGCGAGGCGCATCCTGTTCAAAAACAGACAATAAAAATCAACTGGCTCTGAATTATCTGATCAACGGTTTCTTTATGTACAAAAAACAAAAACAGATTCAATTAACGACCGAGCAAACATTGATCCGTTTCTGGGACAAAGTTTGCCCGAAAGAAATTGTTTACGAATATCAGAAGCGGCAATTTCATATCAATTCGCGCAGCATGTTGTTTTTCCTCATCCTCTTGATGCGGGCGAATATCAATCGCGGCATTTTTGATATGAACGCCCTCGAACAGTTGACGGCTATGATGCCGGACGGGATAGTTCCGCTGTACCGTAAAAAAAGAACTTATATCAACAGTATTATGGCATTGAATGAGCGGGAAAAGATTTCTCCTTACTGTAAATCAGCTTTTTTCCGGGTAGATAGAGGATTGTATATCCTTAATCCGGATATCGTTTATGTTACTACATGATTCCTTTTTCCCGCAATTTCAGTTGCCATTTCCAAGACGACCGTAGCGTATCTTCTATAGATTCAACGGCTTTCCATCCCAAAACTTCATTGGCATAACCGGGGTTTGCCCATATTTGTTCAATGTCGCCTTCCCTGCGCCCGACAATTTTATAAGGTACCTTCACTTGAGTCGCTTTTTCGAAAGCATTGATTAATTCCAATACCGACAATCCGTTACCGGTTCCTAAGTTAAAATATTCCAATTGTGCGTTCGATTTATTTTCCAATATTCGTTCGATAGCGACGACATGCGCTCTCGACAAATCAATCACATTGATATAGTCGCGGATACAGGAACCGTCCGGCGTATTGTAATCGTTGCCGAAGACCGACAGTTCTTTGCGGATGCCGATAGCTGTCTGCGTCAGGAAAGGAATAAGATTTTGAGGCACTCCATTGGGCAATTCCCCTATTTCGGCGGAAGGATGCGCCCCGATAGGATTGAAATAGCGCAAGATAATACTCTTGCAGGAAACGCCCGAATGAATCGTGTCGCGGATAATTTCTTCGTTGATTTGCTTGCTGTTTCCATAAGGCGAGAGCGCCGGCTGAATGGGCGCCGATTCGGTAACCGGCAGAATTTCAGGCTGTCCATATACCGTACATGAAGAAGAAAAAACAATTCCTTCAACATTATATACCGGCATCAATTCCAATAAATTGATTAAAGAAACTAAATTGTTCCGGTAATACAGGAGCGGTTTGTAAACCGATTCTCCTACTGCTTTGCTGGCGGCAAAATGAATAATTCCCTTTATTCCCGAATAAGTATCGAATATTCGCTTCATTGCTTCTAAATCAATACAATCTGCCTGTTCGAAAGCCGGACGTATTCCCGTAATTTTTTCTATTCCGTCAATAACATTGGCGTTTGAATTGGAAAGGTTATCTACAATTACTACTTCATAACCGGCATTTTGCAATTCTACGGTGGTGTGAGACCCAATATATCCGGCTCCCCCCGTGACAAGAATTTTTTCTTTCATTTGTATCTTATTGTTTTTAAGTTTTTAGATAATTAATAATAAAAGAAGGATACCCGAATGAATATCCTTTCTTTACTTTTCAGGGAAAAATTTCATTTTCTGATTCCCAATTCTTTGATAATCGAGCGATATCTTTCAATATCTCTGTCTTTCAAATAATCCAACAAGCGGCGGCGTTTACCTACCAACATTTTCAATGACCGTTCCGTGCTATAATCTTTCTTATTTAACTTGAGATGCTCAGTTAAATGCGAAATACGGTAGGAAAACAATGCTATCTGTCCTTCGGAAGAACCGGTATCAGTGTTAGACTTCCCGTACTTTGCAAAGATTTCTTTTTTCTTTTCCGAATCTAAATACATGATAAAGAATTATTTATAAATTATTAACTAAAACTGAACTGCAAAGGTAAGTATTATTTCTTAAACTGAAAACTAAAA
>JAISNS010000220.1 GCA_031276105.1 Dysgonamonadaceae bacterium | reverse complement strand
ATGAGGTTAATGAGGTCGGGGAACATCTATTGCATCACTTGCTACTACTGAGGTTGTTTTGTTGGAATAAATTAGGTGAAAATGAGGTATTTACGGCGATTAACCTGACGGCTATGGGGCAAACGCATCTTAATCGGAAGATGATGTTTTATACTATATGTACAAAGCCTTTCCCGTTAATTAATCTTAAATATCGTGCGACAGGGTGGGATAAATTTTTTCTGTGTTATCTTATTTATAAAACAGATAATATTTATGGACACAAAAGAAATAGATTTACTCTTGGTCAAGTTATTTTCGGGAATAGCCGACACCGACGAAATCGATGCAGTTAAAACGTATGTAGCATCCGCACCCGAAAACCGCGCGTATTTTCAAGAGATGAAAAACCTATGGGAAACTACTCATCCGGCGTTTGATCCGGAATCAATAGACGTGGCAAAAGCATATAATAAGGTAGCCGCCAAAGCAAACCTGTCGACACGGCGCGAAAAACGAGCGTGGTATATTCCATTGAAAAAATATGCCGCCGCAGCAGCAATCGCTATTCCTTTAACCGTTATGTCGGTATTTTATATCAACCATCGTGCTCCGAAACCGGTAGAAACAGCAGAGGTGAATTATCAAAAAGTAATGTCGCCCAACAACGCGCGTTCCGAAATAGAGTTGTCCGACGGTACGAAAGTAGCGTTGAATGTAGGCAGTTCGTTGGAATATCCCCGTAGTTTCAGCGGTACCCACAGAACAGTCAATTTAGAAGGCGAAGCCTACTTTCAAGTGAAAAAAGATTCCTCGAAGCCGTTTATTGTTCACACCAAGCAAATGGATATAGAAGTACTCGGCACCAAATTTAACGTAAATGCCTATCCCGATTTATCGGAAATCCGCACCACGCTTGAAGAAGGAAAGGTAAAGGTAACTATTTTTGACAACGATAAAACCCACGCGCGCTTCCTGACGCCCAATGAAGAAATTTCGCTGAATTTGGGAACCGGCGATATTGTTAAGAAACAAGTAAATGCACAAGACGCTTCCGGTTGGCTCACAGGCAAGATTGTTTTCACATCTACGCCTTTATCGGACGTATTGACGCTAATCGGACGACGATACAATGTGCCTATTGACTTCCAATTAACAGAAATGGAAAAGAAACGGTTAACCGTTCGCTTTGATGAGCAGGAAAGCGTAGAAAATATCTTTAAAGCGCTCGAGAGCATCGTCCCCGATTTGGTAATCACTAAACACGACAACAAATATCACGTAAACAGTCAACCATAAAAAATAACGTACATTATGAAAAACACCACGACGCACAAATTGGGCGTACAAATCTTTTTTGTAGCCGTATTTATATTCTTATTCCATCCGGCAACGTTTTCACAAAACCAGACAGTGAAAATACAGGGGAGTAACCTCACGTTGAAAACAGCTTTCGCGCAAATCGAGAAACAAACCAATCTGATTGTCGGTTACGAAGAAACGGCATTCAATGTCAATGCTAAAATCGAACGCGAGATCAAAAGTACCATACTGAAAGATGTTTTGATCGAATTATTGCAAGGTACCAACTGTTCTTTCAAGATTCAAAGCGGACATATTTTCATTTTTCACGAAACGCCCGCCAAAAACGGTACAACATCTCACAAAATTACAGGAAACGTTACCGACGTTAATGGCGATCCTCAAACAGGAGTAAGCGTGGTATGGAAAGAAAATCCGAATATTGGCAGCGTCACCGATTTCGGCGGCAACTATTCGCTGTTGATTCAGGATAATCAGGCTACGCTGATTTTTTCGTACCTCGGCTTTCAAACACGCGAAGAGGAAGTGGGCGGACGCAAAATAATCAACGTGGTATTGCAGGAAGAGATGAAACAAATGGACGAAGTGGTGGTGGTCGGCTACGGTACGCAACGTAAAATTTCGACCGTCGGCGCACAGTCGGGAATCAAAAACATGCAGGAAATGAAGCAACCGGTGGCTAACATCAGTTCGGTATTGGCCGGACGTATTGCGGGCGTTGTCGGCATTCAGGGTAGCGGCGAAGCCGGAAAAGACGATAATACGCAAATATGGATTCGCGGCGTTTCGACAACGACAAATACCACGCCGCTTATTCTGGTGGATGGCGTGGAACGCACGTTCAACAATATTGATCCTGAAGATATCGAGAGTTTTCAAGTATTGAAAGACGCATCTGCAACGGCAGTATATGGCGTAAAAGGCGCAAATGGCGTTATCTTGATAAACACCAAAAAAGGATTGAAAGGCAAACCTCGCGTCAAAGCCGAATACAACACCGGTATTACTACATTTACCAAAATTCCCGAATTAGCCGACGGCATTACATATATGCAAATGGCTAACGAGGCGGCAATGAACAAAGGCGAAACGCCAATTTATTCGGCGGCTTACATCAACAAGACTTATACGCAGAGCGATCCGTCGCTTTATCCGAATGTGAATTGGATGAAGGAGATATTTAAAAATCACGGTACTTATCACAAAGCAAACATTAATGCAAGAGGCGGTTCGGAATTTGCTCAGTTCTACACTTCGCTTGGCTATTACAATGAAGGCGGTTTGTATAACGAGCGTCCCGAAGAAAAATATGACGGTTCGATGACTTTCAACCGCGTGAATTTTGTTACCAACCTCACCATGCAGGCTACTAAAACGACCAATATCGACTTTGGCGTAAAAGGCGAAATTGCCGATTACAATACGCCCTATTACAGCGCAAGGGATATTTTCAAAATGATTACGCGGGCGTATCCGATTATGTACCCGACGTCGTATTCCGACGGCAAAATTCCTTACCTGAACAATGGCGGTGGAGTAACCAACCCGTATGCAATGGTTTATCGAATGGGCAGCAACAAGCGAAACACGAGCGAAACTCGCGCCGACCTGCGTGTTGATCAAAAACTCGACTTCTGGCTCAACGGATTGAGTGTGCGTGCATTAATTGCTTACGATTTTTATATGCGAAACGATATTCAGCGTATCGGCACAAACCCCATTACCTGGCAGGCAACAGGGCGCGATGAGAACAACGAACTCATTCTTACCCGTACCGATAATATGAGCGGCGACCCCAGTTGGAGTTACAACAAGCACGCTTGGGGGCACCGGCAATATTATTTGGAAAGTGCATTGAATTACCAACAGATATTCAAGAACATACATCGCGTTTCGGCAATGCTGCTTTATAATATGACCGATTATTCGAATGTTACCGCCGGAACGCTGATGCACGCAATGCCGTTTCGCAATATGGGTATTGCCGGACGCGCCACTTATTCGTACAACGACCGCTATTTCGGCGAGGCGAATTTTGGCTACAACGGCGCGGAAAACTTTTCGCCGGGTAAGCGTTTCGGCTTTTTCCCTTCGTTTGGAGCGGCATGGGTAGCGTCTAACGAAAGCTTTTTTGAACCGGCCGCTAATTATATCAGTTTCCTGAAATTCCGCTTTTCATGGGGGCAGGCGGGCAACTCAATGCTTGACAATGCAGCCAAAGGCGAAAGCAACGCGCGATTTGTATATCTTGCTACTGTGGAAAGCGGCAACGGCTACACGTATGGCGAAGGTAACAGCAAGGAAAATCGCGGCGGTGTGCGTGTAGGCAGACCGGCCATTGATGTAACGTGGGAAACCTCTACGAAAAAAAATGTGGGTATCGATTTTAATGTCCGTAACAACGACCTTTCGTTTCAAATAGACTTTTTCAAAGAACATCGCGAAAACATTTTTTTGCAACGCCAAGCCGTACCAACCTATATCGGCATTGTTACGCTACCTTACGGCAACTTGGGTGTGATAGACAACCGCGGGTTTGAAGTTACTACCGATTTGACCCGGAAATTCGGCAACTGGATTGTGATGTTCAAAGGCAATTTTTCGTTCAACCAAAACGAATATGTGGAAGACGACACTCCGCAAAAGCCTTACGATTATCTTAATTCGCGCGGTCATTCGCTCGAAACAAAATTCGGCTATATTTGCGACGGCTTTTATACGCAGGAAGATATAGACGATTCCAACGTTGCCAAGCCCAAAGGCATTGTAGTGAAACCGGGCGATTTGAAGTATCGCAATCTTAACCCGCAAAGCGATAACGTTATTGATGCATCGGACAAGACTTACATCGGTTATCCGTCCATACCACAAATCGTTTATGGCTTTGGCGGCACAATCGGATGGAAAAACTGGACATTGGGCGCGTTTTTCCAGGGGGTAAGCAGGCGAACCCTTTCTTTGAGCGCTACCGACTTCAAACCTTTTACCGACGGCGCGGCAAAGGGTAATCTATACGCTAACATCACGGAACGATGGACGCCCGACAATCCGCGTCAAGACGCACTGTGGCCCCGGTTGGATTACGGGTTGACTTCCAATTCGGAAAACTATGCCACAAGCACTTTTTGGCTGCGCGACGGATCGTATTTGCGACTGAAAAGTTTGGATTTGACTTACAATATTCCCGAACGGATGACAAAAAAAATCGGATTGAACAATGTGCGGGTCTATTTCGGTGGATACAATCTGCTTACTTTTACCCGCTTCAATATGTGGGATGTGGAATTGCGCGAAGAAACAGGTTCGGAATATCCAAACATCAAAACATACAGCGTAGGTGTAAACTTCTCTTTCTAAATCGAAATTACAAATTTTTAAAATTATCCGAATATGAAAAAAATACAATTATACAAAGTGGCATTGGGGATACTGTTTCCCGTGTGGGGATTCGGTGGTTTAGCTTCCTGCGACAATTTTTTCGACAACGAACCCGATAATCTGCAAACGATTGAGCAGGTGTTTGAACGCAGAAACTCGACACTGGAATTTCTGGCAAATGTTTATTCCTACATTCGCCCGGTATATGAATGGAGTAATCAGACTATTTGGGCCGGCATTTCGGACGAAATAGATGTAACTTATTCCGATTACGAAATATCAAAAATCAATCTCGGCTTGCTTGCGCCCGATAAAGAAGACTTGTTTTACGGCAACCTTTGGAATCACTATTATCCCGCTATTCGCGCCGCAACCGATTTTATGCAAAATGTGGATAAAAATATCGAAATGGAAGCAAGCGAAATTCTGCGCTGTAAGGCCGAGGCGCGAGCCTTGAGAGCTTGGTTTTATTTCTGCCTCGTGCGGCAATACGGCCCCGCAGTTATCTTGCCGGAAGAATTGGCAAATGCCGACGCCTCTACCGACGATATGCAGCGCCCGCGATTGCCGGTCAGTAAATGTTTTAAATACATCGTTTCCGAAATGGACGAGGTGGTAAAAATGAACGCTTTGGCACGCGAAAATTACACGGGGCTGAATTACGGTCGAGTAACCGAAGTGTTTTGCAAAGCCGTCAAAGCCAGAGCATTGCTTTATGCCGCCAGCGATCTGTATAATCAAGACCGCACGCTTGATGTTTTCAAAAATTTCCGCAATTACGACAACTCGCCGATGATGGATTACACCGACCTCGATCGTAAAGAGCGCTGGGAACACGCGGCTGCCGCACAAAAAGATATTATCGACAACTATACGTTTTCGCTTTACCGCGAAAATGATTTAAACGGCGTGTACGACCCCTACAAAACGTATCAAAATCTATTTTTAGCAGAGAGGATAACCGGCAACAACGAAATTATTTTTGCCAAGCCCGCAGGCGGTTTTTGGGAAATGGACTTGGCTTGCTCGCCGCGCTTCTTGAGTGCATGGTCGGGGTGGGGAGTTGTGCAGGAAATGGTTGACGACTATTTTACAAGCACCGGCTATCCGCTCTTGAAAGGCGCCGACGGAAAATACTATGCCGAAGACGGTTCCTATACCGAAACCGGGTTCAGTTCCGTTGCAGGCGACAACGGCTACACGCAAAAAGGCACTTACAATATGTATTGCAACCGCGAACCGCGTTTCTACATCTCAATTACGTTCAACAACTGCCGATGGCTGTCGGACTACAATACCTCCACCGTCGAATTTTTCTACGGCGGCAACACCGGACGTACCGAAATTGAAACCCGCAACTATTCGCAAACCGGCTACCTCTGCCGAAAATTCGTAAATCCGAAAAGCAACGTGAAAACAGGGCAACTCGTCGAACACGCAGCGATAATGTTCCGCCTGGGCGAATTTTATCTGAATTATGCCGAAGCGCTGAACGAAGCGGATTATGCCGCCAACCGCGCCGAAATCGTATATTACTTGAACCGGATTCGCAACCGCGCCGGTATTCCGGGCTACGGCACCAACATGAACGAAGGCCAATTGCGCGTTCCGGCCACGCAGGAAGCCATGCGCGAAGCCATCCGCCGCGAACGCCGCGTGGAACTCGCTTTTGAAGAAGCGCGTTACTTCGATTGTGTCCGCTGGGCTATTGCGCACGAAAAATTCGATGGTCCTAAACACGGAATGAATGCCAACGATTCGCGCGGCAAAGACGTATTTCATCAGCGTACCGCATTTGAAAACCGCGTTTTCAAAGATTACTATCTGCTGTGGCCCCTGCCGTTGAGCGAAATGTACAAAGGCAAACTGTTGGTGCAAAACCCCGGTTGGAGCGCTGTCAGCTCCATTAATATGGAAGAATAAATAAGAACTAAGAACTAAGAACTAAGAACTAAGAACTAAGAGTTATGAGTTACGCGAAGCGATCGTTCCCTATACGTTGCCTGAAAGGCAATATTTTCATAACCGCAGGTCACAGACCTGCGGCAGGAAGTAAAACGGCGGCAACCCTGCCTGAAAGGCAGGACTTTCATAACCGCAGGTCATCGACCTGCGGCAGGAAGCAGGGAGGGTGGACGGATGTTTCCCTCTCCGCAGGTCACAGACCTGCGGTTATGGAAATTACGTCCTTTCAGGACTTTACGAAACGTAGAACAGAATCCGGCAGACCAATTGGGGAAGTCCCCAATTCGATTGGGGAAGCCCCCAACTCGGATTGTTTACCTGTCATTGCGGGCTTGACCCCATAGCCGTCAGGTTAATTCCACCAAACTATCAATACTCAAACAGATAGAATATTTTTCGGGGTTGGTCGTAGTGAACTAAAAAAAGCGCTATAAATAATGGGGTACTCTCAAATGAAAGTATCGATTGGTATGTAGAAACAATCAGGCAGCTATTGAGTCGACCTCACTTACAGGCACAGGCGGAATTAACGAAA
>JAISNS010000198.1 GCA_031276105.1 Dysgonamonadaceae bacterium | reverse complement strand
TTTATTCCTTGTGCGATAAATCGCGATTGGACGATTGACAATATGGACGTGTTGTATCTGTTGAGTCACGCCGACCGTTTGCTCGGTAAAATGGACATGTACTCGCAGTACATTGACATTGAATTATATTTGAGCATGTTGATTGCAAAAGAAGCAACGCAATCGTCCCGTATCGAAGGTACGCAAACGCATTTTCAAGAGGCGTTTATGCGAAAAGAGGACATTACAAAAGAGCGGCGCGAGGATTGGGACGAGTTACAAAATTACATTTCGGCAATGAATTTTGCGATAAAAGAATTGGAAAATTTGCCGCTGTCGGCGCGGTTGATACGGCAAACGCACCGGATTTTGTTGCAGGGTGTGCGCGGCGAACACAAACTTCCGGGCGAATTTCGCACGTCGCAAAATTGGGTTGGCGGAGCGACAATCAATGACGCGCGTTTCATTCCGCCGCCTCATACCGAAATTCCCGCACTGATTGGTGATTTGGAACAATTTGCCAACAACGAAAACAGCAAACTGCCCGATTTACTTAAAATTGCGCTCATTCATTATCAGTTTGAAACAGTCCACCCGTTTCTTGACGGCAACGGCAGGATTGGGCGACTGTTGATTACGCTGTTTTTGGTGAACAAAGGGTTGTTGAAATACCCGATTTTGTATTTGTCCGACTTTTTTGAACGGCATAGAATGTTGTATTACGACAATTTAATGTTGGTGCGCACACAGAATGACATAAATCAGTGGTTCAAATTTTTTCTGGCTGGCGTTATCGAAATTTCCGAAAAAGGAATTGCCGTTTTTGAAAATATTTTCAAACTTCAAAAAATGGTCAATGAACGAATTACGACGCTTGGCATTCGAACGGCAGACGCAAACAAAGTTATTACGGCACTGTACAAAAAACCGATTATCGACGCTGCCGAAGTGGGCAAAATTTCCGGAAAATCGGCGCCAAGTGTCTATAAACTCATTGCCGATATGGAAAAACTCGGCATTTTGCACGAAACCACAGGCGCACAACGCGGAAAATTATACGCATTTAATGAATATATTGAATTGTTTTAACTCGCCGAATTATAGTCCGCAGATTTTCGCAGATTAATTGAAAATCTGCGAAAATCTGGTGCGCCACGAGGCGTGCGTATATATAAATTTTTAAAGAAAAAAATGTCTATTTGTATGAAAGTTACAAACATCCAAATTTGCCGTTCGGGATGAAGTCAAAGCGGCATCGAAAAGAGGAGACTCTCCAGATGAAGCCCGCTGCGACGAGTTCAGTGAGCTGTAGCAGTCAAGCCTCGTTAAGCAAAAGGAGTAGTGGCCAGCCTATCGGATTAGGTGAAGCCTGCCATTCCGCTCGCAGCTACGGAGGAGAAGAAAATCCGACCCGTACACAAACGGTAAAGGAGCGGGGACTACTCGGGGTAGTATGCTATTGCGCGATGAGCGAAGACAGCGCATGAACGTGGGAGACCCGAACGCAAAGTACAGTCCGTACAATGGCGCGGGAGTCGGATATGCCCGTAGTAGTGTCAGATGCACGAAAAGGTAAAAGCGTGCGTAGCGAAGGGGCATTAGTGTATGTGCGATTAGCATACAGGAGCAAAATAAATTGATAGTTATCAGAAATGCTTCAAGTAGGATAAACTATATCGGAAAGTCAAGTGCGAGAAGACATGCAGAACTGTCTGAAGGGACAACAGACAAAAATGGTGAAGCATGTGTTCAGACATGAATGCTTCCGACGAATACATGCACGAAAGCCGTATGCGGGAAAACTGCACGTACGGTTTGATGAGGGGGTAGGGGAGACTTATTTTGTAGTCTTCCCACTCTACTCTACCGTAAATCTGCGGACAAAACAATAACGGTCCGCAGATTTTCGCGGATTAATGGAAAATCTGTGCAAATCAGCGAAAATCAGCGGACAAAACAATAACGGTCCGCAGATTTTCGCGGATTAACGGAAAATGTTTTTTGAGCGAAAGCATATTTATTTTAATTTTTCTATCAATTTTTTCCTCACCAACTCCCATGATGTAAGTGTATTATACTCAATATCCGGTTTCAACACCGAAAAAATATCTTCAGTAAATTCGTTATCCCTCAATTTTTCTTCCATATTGCGCAGAAATTGCTTTTGCGTAGGTTGGCGTTGTTCCTCGTTTTCGTAATATAATTTATTACAATACAACAATTTATCTGTATCAATTTGCAAATGTATCAATGTCCAATACAAATCGAACAAATCACGCCCTTTCTTCCTGCCATACAATGCTTTGAGTTTTGAGCCGAGCATTTCTTCTATTTGGTATGCTGTAACATTGCATACTCCTGAAAACCATTCATTTTTAACTTCAAACGGAATTTCCTGCAAGCCGAGAACATTTAAATGTTCTCGGGTATTGATTTCGATTTTCAGACGCATATTGACAACAGGCGGAATTTCGGTGTCGAAATGGTAAATCATTGTATTGTTATGAATATACTGTTTTACAATGCGTTTTGTACCAAGAAAACCCAAACCTTCTCTAATTCTTTTCAGCACAGGGTTTATCGGTTCACGATTAATCTGTATTAAATCAATGTCTTCGCTGTAACGTGCTTGTGGAGTGACAAAAAGTTTGTGCAACGCCGTTCCGCCACGAAACACAAGTGATTTTCGCAACAATTCGTCCGAAAATATTTCTACGATTGCGCGGGAAAGAATTAAATCCTGCTCAATATATTCATTTTTGCGCCAAGGGTGTGCCTCGCGCCATTCTTCTATATAGCTTGCGTTTATCATAAATCGGGTTCAATTTGCATATTTTCAATGATTTTCCATTTTTTATTAATTGTTCCGTGTCGCGTTTTTACAGGCGAAAGCGGTACAGGGACAAAAGTTGTTTTACTTAAAATTTTGTACAGTACGTTTGTTAATTTTTCCGCCTCTGCTCCAATAACTGTTTCCAAAATATAGCCCAATCGCTGAATATTCGCTCTATTATCAACTAATTTAGCAATTTTTGAAAGCCGCGAAGGGCGCATTTCTTCGTGCAATTCCTGCAAAACGGTTGTAATACGATTTATGCCGAACTTTTTGATATTGTCCAACAAATCAAATGCCGTCAGTTCGGGCGATGAAACGTTGATAAAACCCGAAATAGTCTTTTTTTGAACAATGCCTTCCTGTATCAGTGTTTGCTTTGAAAAAAACAAAATTCGCTGCTTTTTATTGTTGATATTTCGAGGTGCAGGGTGCTGGCATACAACATAATCGGTCATTGGCTTCTGATGTGCCGCACCGTGCAGAGCTGCCGCCGAAAGCAAACCGACATAATAAATTTTACCCAGGAATTTCATTAAACTGTCAATAAAAACCGTTTCTGGTAAAGTACCTGTCGAGGCATATTCAGGCGGTATAATCACGTAAAATCCTTGACGAATAACAGCAATTTCGTTCTTTTTTTGCAATCGAAACATACTTTGGCGCAATGCTTTATCCGACAAATCAAAATTCTTTTTCAATTCGTCGAAAGTGAAAGTATATCTCCCTTTTGCCCTGATATGCTTCAAAAAAATATCTAAACGATTATCTGCCATTTACTATATGTGTTATTTTTCGCATTACTACGATTTTCGTAGTAATTTGCAAAAGTACAACTATTTTTTTATCCGGTAATCTTCTATTTTTTCTCATTCCAAAAGTACTTGTATTCCCGAAAAAACGCGGTTTGATACAATGAAATCCCAACTGTTTAATATGTCCTTTTTTCTCAATCTTCATTCACTTTCCAATACAGAAAGTAATATGTTTTGAGTATCAATAATTTATAAAATAATGGTACAAATATGGTACAAAATTCAACATTTATTCTGTAATAATAGGTTGTTTTTTACTAAAATCGACAAATTCAACTACCACCTTGTTTGGCGGCAATACTCCTTTTTCTTCTTTTTCCTGCTCCTGTTCCCGCTTCTTGGGGATAACATACTGCATTAGCTTTTCAATGAATAAACACCGTTCTTTTGGTTCTAATATTTTCAAGTCGGCTTCTATCTGCTCCAAATTGGACTCAATCAAAGTAGAAACCCAATCCCTTAAATTGGATGTCGATTTGTTTGGAGTTCCTTTTTTCCGTCCGCCTGTTTTCGGCGTTCCTTTTACACGTGCCATAACAATAATTTTGTGCAAAGATATTCTATTTCATTCTATTATAGAAATAATGTTAATCGTATTGGTTAACTTTTATCTACTAATACG
>JAISNS010000122.1 GCA_031276105.1 Dysgonamonadaceae bacterium | reverse complement strand
TCAAGCCCGCAATGACAGCGAGGTTACAACATTCATTTGAATTTCGGTTAATAACTTTTTGACGGAATGTTTTTCATGGATACCCGGTTTTTCGTACCTTTACCCCCCGAAATCGAATTTATAAATCATGATAGAAACTTCGGACAACATGTCTAATCCCTTTGTTCACTTACATGTCCATTCCTATTACTCGCAACTGGATGGCATGTCGTCGATCACCGGTTTGGTTGATAAAGCCATTCAATGCGGCATGAGAGCGATAGCGCTTACCGATCACGGTAATATGTATGGAATAAAAGAACTTTACGATTACATAAAGAAAAAGAATAAAGACTTGCCGGAAGACCGGAAAATCAAACCGATTCTGGGCGTCGAAGCTTATTGCGCCCGCCGTACTCGCTTCGATAAAACGCTGAAAGAAGATGGAAGCGGCTGGCATTTAATCCTCTTAGCCAAAAATAAAAAAGGCTATCAAAATCTCTGCAAACTGGTTTCGACCTCGTGGATCGACGGGTTTTATTATCGCCCGCGCATCGACAAAGACGCTTTGGAACAGTATGGCGAAGGGCTGATTGTTGCCTCCGCCTGCTTGGGAGGCGAAATTCCCCGCAAAATCATGGATAAAGATATTCGGGGAGCCGAAGAGTCCATTCAGTGGTTCAAACAACGATTCGGCGACGATTTTTATTTGGAAATACAGCGCCACAAGACCGACAAACCGGGCGGTGACCAGACAACTTATGAACGCCAGCGGGAAGTCAACGCCGTCATGCTTGAATTGGCAGAAAAAACAGGCACGAAAATCATTGCCACCAACGACGTTCATTTCGTCGAAGAAGAACACGCCGAGGCGCACGATCGCCTGATTTGCTTAGGCACCGGCAAAGATTTGGACGACGCCAACCGGATGCGTTACACCAAGCAGGAATGGTTCAAAACGCCGGAAGAAATGAGCGCCATTTTTCCCGACCTCCCCGAAGCTTTATCCAACACCTTGGAAATCGCCGCGAAAGTAGAAGAATACAGCATCAACTCCGACGCCATCATGCCCGTTTTCCCGATTCCCGATACTTTCGGAACGGAAGAAAGCTACAAAGCCCGCTTCCCGGAAGACGTGTTGCGAGCGGAATTTAATAAAGACGACGCCAACCGTTTCGACAAATTAGGCGGATACGACAAGGTGGTTCGCATCAAACTGGAGGCCGATTACCTGCGGGAATTAACCCTCCAAAAAGCCGGCGACCGCTACGGCAACCCGCTTCCCCCCGATATTTCGGAACGGATAGAATTTGAATTGGAAACGATGAAGACAATGGGATTTCCCGGTTATTTCCTCATCGTGCAAGACTTTATTCAGGCTGCCCGGGCGATGGGCGTGTCCGTAGGCCCCGGACGAGGTTCGGCAGCCGGTTCGGCAGTGGCTTATTGCTTGGGAATCACCGACATCGACCCGCTGAAATACGATTTGCTTTTCGAACGGTTTCTCAATCCCGACCGTATCTCAATGCCCGATATTGACATTGACTTCGACGACGACGGACGTGCCGAAGTCCTCCGTTGGGTGACGGAAAAATACGGGAAAGAAAAAGTCGCGCACATTGTTACTTACGGAACCATGGCGACCAAATCGTCCATCAAAGACGTGGCGCGCGTGCAAGGCTTGCCCCTGCAGGAAGCCGACCGCCTGACCAAACTGATCCCCGACCGCTTCCCGGAAGATCGATCGGGAAAAGCGCCGAAAGTCAATATCAAAAACTGCATCGAACATGTTCCCGAACTTCGCGAAGCCCGCTATTCCAGCGACCGCAACCTTTCGGATACCCTCAAATATGCCGAGATGCTGGAAGGAACGGTTCGCCAAACCGGAGTACACGCTTGCGGCGTCATTATCGGCGCCGAAGACTTGACCAACTTTGTCCCGCTGGCTACCGCAAAAGACAAAGGAACCAACGAAGAACTGCTGGTTACGCAATACGAAGGTTCCGTCGTCGAATCCGTCGGATTGATAAAAATGGACTTTCTGGGATTGAAAACGCTTTCGATCATCAAAGAAGCGCTTTCCAACATCAAAAAGTCCAAAGGCGAAACCATCGACATCAATAAAATTCCGATCGACGACCCGAAAACCTACGAGCTTTACAGTAAAGGCCAAACCATCGGCACGTTTCAGTTTGAGTCGCCCGGAATGCAAAAATACCTGCGCGACTTGCAACCCAGCAAGTTTGAAGACCTGATTGCGATGAACGCCCTCTACCGTCCGGGGCCAATGGCTTACATTCCCGATTTCATTGCCCGGAAACACGGGAAAATGGAAATTACTTACGACTTCCCGGAAATGGAACCGAGGTTGAAAGACACGTATGGCATCACGGTATATCAGGAACAGGTCATGCTTCTGAGTCGCGATTTGGCCGGTTTCACCCGCGGACAGTCCGACGAATTGCGGAAAGCGATGGGAAAAAAACTCATCGACAAAATGGAAGCCCTGCACACGAAATTCATCGACGGCGCGGTTGCCAAAGGCTTCCAACCCATCGAAAAACTGGAAAAGATATGGAGCGACTGGGCGGAATTTGCCAAATACGCTTTCAATAAATCGCACGCCACTTGCTATTCGTGGGTGGCCTACCAAACGGCTTACCTGAAAGCCCATTACCCGGCAGAATTTATGGCGGCCAACCTGACCCGCAACAAAGACGACATCGGCGAAATCACGAAATTCATGGACGACTGCCGCAGCATGGGAATCACTGTTCTGGGGCCGGACGTGAACGAATCGGAACTCAATTTCACCGTCAATAAAAAAGGAAATATCCGCTTCGGTTTAGGCGGCATCAAAGGCGTCGGTTCCGGCGCAGTGGAAGCCATCGTGAAAGAACGCGAAGCAAACGGCCCGTTCAAAAGCATCTTCGACTTTGCCGAACGAGTCAATCTCACCGCCTGCAGTAAGAAAAATCTGGAAGCGCTTTGTCAGTCGGGTGCATTCGACAATTTCAGCGAAGCCGTAAGGGAACAATATTTTGCCGAAAACAGCAAAGGCGAAGTCTTTCTGGAAACCCTGATCCGGTACGGAAATAAATTTCAGCAGGACAAAAATTCGGTTCAAAACTCCCTGTTCGGCGGTATGGACGCCATCATAATCACCCGTCCGGAAATTCCGAAAGCGCCTCCGGCAAGCAACATCGAACGACTAAACCGGGAAAAAGAATTAGTCGGCATTTATCTTTCTTCGCATCCGTTGGACGATTATTATGTGATTCTGAAATACATCTGTAATCTGGAAATGGCCGATTTCGAAAAAGCAAAATCAACGCATATCAATAAATCCGTCATATTGGGCGGTATCGTGACTAACGTCAGAGAAGGCTACACTAAAAGCGGAAGCCAATATGCAATTGTCAAAATAGAGGATTTTACCGGAAGCGGAGAAATTGCTTTGTTTAGCGACGACTTTGTCAACTATGCCAAATTTTGCCGTCCCAATATGTATCTGTTTATAAAAGGGACTTTTACGCCTCGCCGCTACAATGAATCCATCGTTGATTTCAAAATTAACTCCATCCAACAATTACCCGATGTAAAGGAAAAAATCGCGCAAAACCTCACTATTTCGATTCCTTTATATGAATTAAACAGCGATTTAGTCGCCAAACTATCATCGCTGATAAAAAACAATTCAGGCAATACATCGTTATATTTTAAAATCGAAGATACGGAAAAGCAAATTTCCGTCATGTTGACGACCGAAGATCAAAAATTCCTGTTGAATAAAGAAATCGTGGAATATTTGGAAAAAAAAGCATTTAAATTTATAATCACATAAATACATATTAATCAAAAAAAAACAAGTGTATGGCAAATGTAATAACAGACGCTAATTTTGACGAGTTAATCAAAAGCGGAAAACCGGTAGTTGTGGATTTTTGGGCGGAATGGTGCGGCCCTTGCCGGATGATTAGCCCAATCATCGAAGAACTTGCTCATGAGTACGAAGAAAAAGCGCTGATCGGAAAATTAAATGTCGATGAAAACCAAGAAATAACCAGTCAGTACGGCATTCGCAGTATCCCGACTATCCTGTTTTTCAAAAACGGCGAACTCTTTGATAAACTGGTTGGAGCGGTTTCCAAAAGCGTCATTGAAGAAAAAATAAACGCACTGTTCTGAAACGGATTGAAAATATTTTATTGGTTTTTTGAGCGGAGGATATTAACGGTTCCCTTTTTGGTTTTCATTACGCCGTCTGTTCCTTTATATTCAATCACATAAATATAGGCGCCGGTAGGTACAAATCTTCCGCCTACACGTCCGTCCCATCCTTTGGCCGGGTCGTTCCACTGATAAAGCAAATTTCCCCACCGGTTGAAAATGGAACATTGAAAGCTGAGAATGGATTTGTACGATACCCGAAATTCATCGTTGGAACCGATGGAAGTTCCCGGACTGAAAAAGTTGGGAACTTCCAGTTCCGTTTCCCCGATATTCACCGTATAAAACAGGGTTGTATCCACACAAACCGAACGGGAATCCATCACTTCCAACTGAACTTCAAAATCGCCCGAATCTTCGAAATTATAAGATAACGTTTTGTCGGTATAACGGACAATGGTATTCCGGTTGCCGGTCGCCGAATCTATTTTATCTATTTTCCAAATGTAAAAAGCGGCTACCGGTTCATTGGCCTCCGCACTGAAAACGATGTTGACCGGCACCGACCCGCCCAAATCCGTATTGGAAACGATCAATTCATTTTCGCCGGCTTCTTTGTGTTGCTCGGTGGAAGCATGAGCTTCTACGGCTATTGCCTTGTAAACCGGGGTTGTTAATTTTTTCGCTAATCCAAAATGAGCGGCAAAATCATCGCCCGTTAAAGTGAAATCCGTATCCTGTAAAGGCGATTCTACCGGTTCTTCAGCTAAAACGCCGGTCAATACTTTATCGATCGCTTCAGGGACAAATGTTTTACTTTCTTCGTCCCATTTCCGGGTGGTATATTGCAAATGATACGTTCTTTTTAAATTCATTTGCACACCCAAAGGGGTATAATACGGTAAAGGTTTGGCTTCCACATCCATTATAATTTTCAAGAATTTGCAACGATCCTCACTTTCATCATCAAAAGACAAG
The DNA here is from genome assembly GCA_031276105.1 of Dysgonamonadaceae bacterium. Lineage (GTDB taxonomy): Bacteria > Bacteroidota > Bacteroidia > Bacteroidales > Azobacteroidaceae > Azobacteroides. The sequence continues at coordinate 3,005 of JAISNS010000122.1, read as the reverse complement.
TTATAAAAAAGCGGTAAATAGTTGCTGTAATCAATAATCCAAACAAAACGGGTAGCCGAAGCGGTCGGTTCGCCGACAAAGTAGCCTTGTGCGCCGGCAATAGCCGTAATCACCGATGTTTTACCTGTTTGATTACAGGGGATTGCTTGTGCATCAATGGCTTTATCCGTATATTGGTACCATTGGTGGGCGCCCTCTGTTTCGGAAGTGAACGTTATTTCGGCTCCGGACAAACCGTTGAGTAAATACACTTCCAATTTGTTTCGCGTATCATTTTCAGCCAATAATGGAACGCCGTTTCCCCCTTTTACCGTGTATTGAGCGGTTGCCGGAAAAACCGATAGAATGAGAAATATTTGAAGTATCGCTTGTTTCATGCTTCAAAATTAAGAATTTTTTCTAACTTTGCACGTTATCTGTGTGCAATAAAATTAAAATAGATGTTACAGCGTATTTTTTTCGTATCATTGATACTCATTATTCAGGTTTATAACGTAAAATCGGAAGAAGCATTTTATCCGGACGCTTCTTTTTTTACCCAAGATACCGATTTTTTTCTTCACACAGTCGAAAGAGGCGAAACGGTGTATTCGATTGCCGGCATGTATCATGTTTCCATCGACGATATTTACCGGCTAAATCCGGGAAGTAAAGAGGGAATCAAGACCGGAAGTAATTTGAAAATTCCGCAAGAATCGGGATCTTATTTCTATCATACCATTCGGGCGAAAGAAACTCTATATTCCGTATCGCGCCACTATCAGATGAAAGGAGAAGATATTATGGCGGTCAATCCGGGATTATCGGTCGAAACGTTCACGATCGGGAAAATCATCCGGATTCCTACAAATAAAGTTACTTCTCCGTCTAAAGAAACCAACGAAGCGCTTGACCGGATGAATACCGAAGCTTTGTTGAATCAGTCTGTAACAGGAAACAATATCGAAAAAATCAAAGTTGCCCTGCTGCTTCCTTTCGGGACAAAGGAAGGTACTGCGCCGGCTAATGCTTCCAAAAACAGAATAGTGGAATATTATGAAGGCTTTTTGCTTGCATTGAACGAATTGAAGAAAAAAAACATATCCGTGCAGTTGCAAGTCTATGATACGGGAACAAAAACCGAAACGATCAAAGCTATTTTGAAAACGAATGATATGCAGAATATTCATCTGTTAATCGGAGGATTATCGGAAGAGCAAATACAACTTTTATCCGATTTTGCAAGCAAATTGGAAATTCCGTACGTCATTCCTTTTACTTCGACAAGCAACGAACCGCTCAACAATTATAATGTTTATCAGGTTAATACGCCGCAATCGCTTTTGTATTCAAAAACATCGTTTGCGTTTTCCAACAAATTCAAAAATGCCAACATCCTCTTTTATGATTCCGGTTCCAGTGCGAACAAAGCGGATTTGATCCGTGTGATGAAAGCAGATTTAACTGCGAAAAAAATTCCATATAAAACTATTCCTGCAGGAAACAATCTGTCGGCGGCTTTTACCGGCGCAATCGATTCGCAAAAAGACAATGTAGTTGTCCCTTCCGACGATTCCAAACTCACGCTGGTCAAATTAATTGAAGTCTTGAAAATAATTAAGGAAAACCGTCCGGAAACGTCGATTTCCATGTTCGGTCATCCGGCATGGCAAACGTATGCGGCGGAATTTTCTTCCGACTTTTTCCGCTTGAACGCTCATATTTATACGATCTTTTTTGCCGATCCTTCTTCTGCGAGCGTAAAATCGTTTATTAATAAATATCACCGTTGGTATTCACGCGATTTAATCAATGTATTTCCTAAATACGGCATGTTGGGATACGATACGGGCATGTTTTTTATTCAATTGCTGAGCCAATACGGAACTTCACACGGTATAAACATTAATAATTTGAAATATAATGGAATACAGACCGATTTCCATTTCGACCGCATCAATAACTGGGGCGGTTTTATCAATGCAAACATTTATTTTGTCGAGTTCGGCAAGGATTTTAAAATTAACATCAAACGCATCGAATAAAGATGAAAAAACTCCTTGCAGGAATTAGTTGTTTATTGCTTTCCCTGTCCGGTTTCGGGCAGGAGAATGTTTTTCGGAACGAATGGTCTTTCGGCGTAAATGCGGGAATGACCTTGTCTAACGTTCGTTTTTCACCTTCACGTCCGCAGGACTTGCTCCGTCAGGGATCGGGCGGAATAACGGTTCGTTACGTTTCGGAAAAAAATTTCGGTCTTCAGGCCGAATTGAATTATACGTTGCGCGGTTGGAAAGAAAGAACCGATACGGTTTCCAATTTTAACCGTTATTCCCGTTCATTGTCCTATCTGGAAATGCCTTTTATGACTTATCTTTATTTCGATCTGGGAAAAAGAGTCCGGTTGATTTTCAATGCCGGGCCTCAAATCGGATACAATATCGGCGAAAAAACGCTTGAAAAAGTGTTGGTACCTCCGGCGGACGAGTTAGACGAAGACCTTCACAAGCGGTATTATAACCAAAAAATCCAACACCGTTTCGATTATGGGATTACCGGCGGTTTAGGTTTTGAACTCCGTACCGGCGCCGGTAACTTTATTCTCGATGGCCGGTATTATTTCGGTTTATCGGACGTGTTCGGCAGCAAAAAAAGCGATTTATTTCAAGCGTCCGCCAATCAGGTTATAGGCGTGAAAATTACTTATCTTTTTGATTTTCAATGAAATTTGTTAAGGTAGATTGCGGTTGGTTAGAACAGGAACTTTTGATAAAGGTCATAAGCGATATATAAAAGCAATAACACAAACGTTGCGATCTGGATAGTTCGTATTATCTTCATCCTTTTACTTGTCTTTTCAGCTAAACGGCCGAGTGATGATCGAAGTTTTTTTATTCCCGAAATTACGTTCTCTAATGAATCGTTCAATTGAAGAATATCACCGGAAAATTGTTTGTTACAGGCAATTACATCATCTAATTTTGAAGAAATTCCTTGTATATCCAGCGAGTTCAAAGCTTCTTTCA
>JAISNS010000045.1 GCA_031276105.1 Dysgonamonadaceae bacterium | reverse complement strand
AGAATAAGGTAATGAGGTCGGTGTGAATGATGTGCTTATCCATTGCTACTGAGGTGGTTTTGTTAAATAGAATTAGGTGAAAATGAGGTTTTGCTATGCTTAACCTGACGGCTATGGGGTCAAGCCCGCAATGACAGCTTCTCCCCTTGTCATCCCGCGCTTGACGCGGGATCCCCCGATTAAATGTGCGATTATTCAGGGGATTGCGAGTCAAGCCCGCAATGACAGGTGACGAATGACAATATTGCTTTGCGTAACTCATAGTTTTTAGTTTTTAGTTTTTAGTTTTTAGTTTAATCGTGAGGCTTTCCATTTCGTCGTACATAGCGAAATGCAAGCCGACCGTCATCAGGTATTCTCCGCTGAATATTTTTCCTTCGTATTTGGAAAAGCGCGACCAATTGTCGGGAGCTTTGTTGATTTCCTGCAAGACGTACTGTTTCTCCGGGTCTAAACCTTGCAGGACGATGGTCGGCGGCACAGGATACACTTCTTTTCGTATCAGGAAATTGAAGACGATTGCTTCGTCTTTGGTTTCATCGACATACATCCATACAGTCCGGTTGTGTTTGTAGGGCGAAAGTATCCGGTATAAATCGCCATGGAGAATGGTGTTGCGTATTTCCTTATAGGTTTGAATCGCGTTTTTGGAAAACTCGTATTCCTTTTCGGTCATTTGCGAGGGCTGCATGTCCATTCCCAGTTTGGCGGCCATAGCGATGTCGAACCGGTATTTTAGGGGTGTGCTTCGTCCGGAAATGTGGTTGGGCGATACCGATACATGGCTTGCCAGACCGATGGCCGGAAAGAAATATTGCGCCCCCCACTGGGTGAAAATCCGCTGAATCGGGTCGTTGTTGTCGCTGATCCAGTATTCGTCGAAATATTTCATGGAACCGTAGTCGATTCGTCCGCCGCCACCCGAACAGGCCATAAAAGTGACGTCGGGATATTTCCGGCTGACTTTTTCCATTATTTCGAGCAGGTGTTTGGGATAATCGAAAAAGAGGTGGCTTTGCTTGCCGGCGGGCAGGTAGGGCGACCCGGAGTTGAATACGTAGCGGTTGCAATCCCATTTGACGTATGCTATTCCCGGATTTTCGGTTAAAATCCGGTCAACCGTGTTGTAAACAAACTCCTGTACTTTCGGGTTACTCAAATCCAGAATCAGTTGATTGCGCTGTTCGGTACGTTCGCGGAAAGGTTGGGCGATTACCCAGTCGGGATGCTGTTCATACAATTCGCTTTTCGGGTTGACCATTTCCGGTTCGACCCAGATGCCGAATTGGAGGTTCCTCTTTTTACATTCGTTGATGAGGTAAGGTATTCCGTTCGGGAGTTTGTCCCGGTTGGTTTGCCAGTCGCCCAAACCGGCGTTATCGCTGTTGCGGGGATATTTTTTTCCGAACCAGCCGTCGTCGAGGAGGAAGAGTTCAAAACCCATTCGGGCGGCGTCGTCGATGATACGGGTGAGTTTCGGTTCGTCGAAATCGAAATAAGTGGCTTCCCAGTTGTTGAGCAGGATGCTTCGTTCCTTATCTCCGTTTTTGATACCGTATTTCAATGCCCAGCGATGGAAATTGCGGGTCATTTTCCCGGTTCCTTTATCGCTGTAAGTAAAGAGGAAAGCCGGCGTTTTCAAGGTTTCGCCTTTTTCGAGCGTGTATTCCGAAGCGTAGGGATTGGCGCCGGAAAGTATGCGCAGTTTGTTGTAATTATCGACTTCAAAACAGAAGCGAAAGTTTCCGGGCCAGGCCAGCGTTCCACCGATGATTTCCCCTGTGTTTTCGGCAGCCGGTTCGTTCAGCGACAGGATGAAGCAGGGATGCGTGAACTGATTCGCCCGGACGCCTAACTTGGAATCAATGATTTTTATTCCGCGCGTTAAATGCTGTTCGTCGATATTCATTTCGTTTGCCCAATCGCCGTAAAAATGGCTGACATAATAGTCGGAGACGTTGAACGACAAGTCGGACGAGGCGAAATGTGTCAGACGGATGCTTTTTTTCTGTTCGTTCTTGATTTCCACCCACTGTTCCAAAATGTCTTCCTGTTGGTAAGCATTATAATGAATGTTTACGAAGAGGTCGTAATGTTCGTCTTTCAGGGAAATGACGGTATGGATAAGGTTGTTATCCTTTTTTTCGGTCGAAGAAGAAAGATAACGCAGTTCGACCGACGTGTTTCCGTCGGATTGGATGGCTCGCAATGCGGCTTCAAATACGTGGTTGACGCCGGCGGTTGTGTAGGCGGCGAAAGTTTCCGCATCGAGTTTTTTCAATTCGTCGATGTTTCGGATATTTTTCCCGAAATAGGTTTGTTCCGGACGGTTTTTGTCGGTTATCTTCAGCAGAAGGCAGGTGTTGGCGGTGGTTATGGGAATGTATTCCGCGCCTGCAAGCGTATTCGTCCGGACAATTACCAATACGACGATAGCAATGAAAACAGCAATAGTTTTAATAAATATTTTTTTCATGGTACTCAAAATTTTTCTGCAAATTTATAGTGTTTTGAAAGGTAAAACACTATACAACGGTGTCAAAAAATAGCACGATTGTCGCAAAATCACGTTTAATTCTCTTTTATTAACCGGATAACAAATCCTCCGCCTTCCGCCATCGGAATATTGAGCCGGGTTTTATGATTTACATTCAACACGTTGGATTCGTATTTCACCGGATAGAGGCCTGAGTCGCCGCTATCTTTCAACAAAGTCGCCTTGTATTTGGCTTTTGGGGGTAAGAAAGAAAAATCTACGCTCGTGCTGCGGGCGTCCCAATTATTCATTCCTCCTACATACCAGTTGTTTCCGCTTTGCTTGGCAATCAGGATGTATTCACCGAGGCGGGCGTCTAACGGAATCGTTTTATCCCAAACCGTCGGAACGTTTGCGAGAAACTCCACGATGTCGGGATATTTCTCATATTCGGTCGGAGAATCGCACAAATACGCCAGCCAGTGATCGAAAACCACATACATTGCCAATTCGTGCGCGCGGGTGCCCATACTCGAAGGGATAATATTGGGCCGATCGACAGGAGTAAATTCCTCCTTCGTTTTATTTCGCATTGAGCCGGGCGTATAATCAACCGGCCCGGCCAACAACCGGATGAAGGGGAATTGCACATGGTAAGCCGGATCGGAACCGCGATCCCAGAAATTACATTCGGCGCCACGAACGGCCTCGAAGTTCAGGATATTCGGATACGTGCGATTCAATCCGCTCGGTACGGGGCAACCGTGATAGAGCGCAACCATTTTCAGGTCGGCCAACCGTTGCGCCAATTGATGTCCCCAGCGCATGGCAATCTGGTCGTTTCGTTCAAAGAAGTCGATTTTTACGCCATATACGCCGGCCTTCTTCATTCTCGGCAACCAGGCAGTATCTTCGAGCGCCATGCTCGCCCATGTCCATACGAAGATTTTCACGTTTTTTGCAGCGGCATAATCGCAAAGTTCCTTCATATACTCTTCTTTCCATCCGGCGTCCAAGGTCAGGTATTCGATGTGATGTTTTGAGGCGAAATCCACATAATATTGATAGAGCGTCAATCCCAAATTCCGGTTTCCTGCGGGAAAATCCACGCCTTCCAACAGGGCTTTGTGCCACCATTCCCAAGCGCTTTTCCCCGGTTTAATCCACGAAGTATCCGTCAATCGTTGCGGTTCGGCTAAGAGATAAACCAGTTCGTTGTTTAAAAGGGATTTATCATCGTCCGTAATCGCTAACACCCGCCAAGGGAAAGCGCGTTTTCCGGACGTATCGGCAATGTAATTGTAGCGAATGACCGGCAAATGATTGGAATAAATGTTTTCCGGACTTTCTACCACGCGCGGATAATTCGCCCACATTCCCCGCATGGAATGGACGCCGTTCGGTTCAATGTACAAGCCCGGATAATCGTAAACATCCGCCTCTGTGATAACCAGTTTATAGGGCGTGCCGGTATAGGCGAACAGAACGGGGCCTACCGCAAATTTATCGGGCTTGACGTCGTTGATGGAATTGTAAATGACATACGTTTTTTCAAAGTTTCTCAAATCGGGCGACTGAGGAAAATAAACCGCCGGGTTGCCCGCAAAATTGAAAACGGCATCTTCATTGACAATGACAATGTCGCCGTCCAAACGGGTGAGGAAGCGATAAGCAATCCCTTCATTGTATGCCCGAACAACGAGATCGTAATTTTCGTTGTAAGCAATTATGAGTTCATTGTATTTTTCATTCAGGGTTTTATTTTTTCCGAATAATACGGGAACCGTATTATCAACGCTGTTTGTTGTCGCGCTTTTTACCGTTCCGGCGCCAATCACCGTTCCGTTTTTCAAGCGTAACGCAACAGGCGACGGAGCAATCAACTGCGTTTCGCCCGCCAATATTTCGTACTGCGTGCCGCCGTCGATGTGCAACTTGATTTTCCACTGTCCGTTGGGCGAACTTACTTCAAAATCAGCAGCATGAGCGGGAGAATGTTTATAATAATCGGTAAAAGAACTTATTTTCAATTGTTTTTCCAGTTCCTTTTTTGAAAGCGACGAACGCAATTTGACGCTTAGCGGTTGTCCGGGGAAAAGGTCGAAGTAATTGTTTTCAAAGAAATAATCAATGCCATCGAGCGTCAACATGACCGCGCGGGCAAAGCGATTCGCCTGTAAGGTAATTTCGTAGCCTCCGGAAATTGCGCGAATATCTTTTGAAATGTCAACTTCGGGAAACTCAATTTCTTTTTGTCCGGTCAGGAAATAGCGGTTGGTATAAACCTGTCCGGTATTATCGGTAAAAGAGGTCTGTACCACTACCCTGTTCTCCGGCAGGCCTTTAATCAGGGATTCGATTTTTACAGAATCAACAAGGGCGCTTCCGTTGGCCGGCGCTTTGATGCGTTTGCTTATCCGGTTGACGATTGTTCCGTCGAGCGTAATAACTTTTATTTCCAGTTGTCCGGACGCTGTTTTCAAGCGGTCGGAAACGAGGTAGAGGTTCAGTTGGCCGTTCCGTGCGATGGGCGAAATCAGGATGTCGCGATAGGCTTCTGCGGCAAAATAATGCTGCGCTTTCCAGCGTCCGTAGTAATCGCGACTTGCCCACGAAGCCACCGGCCAGCAATCGTTATGCTGCCAGAATAATGTTCCCATGCAATAGGGGCGGTCGCGCCGGTGCGCTTCGATAGCTGTTTTTATCGCATCGCCCTGTAAAACCTGGCTCATGTAAAGGAAAGCCTGAAAACCGTCCGGTTCTTTATATTCGTTCATCAAATATTCGCGGATGCGGGGATTGGCGTAATTGCCTGCCCGCTGGTGCGCCATCATCACTTCGGAGGTGATGTTCCAGTCGGAAGAATCGGGGGCAAATATTTTCACGGATTCAAATTCCGGGAACGACTGGAAACCATATTCGCTGAAGAAGCGGCTTTTCACGTCGTTGAATTTAGCGGTTGGTTCCTGCCCGTGCCAAACGCCCCAATAGTGCCGGTCGCCGTTGTGATCTTCGTCTTTATTTTTATTATACGGCGATGACGGCCAGTAAGAAACTTCCGGCTGGTATTCTTTCAGGGTTTCCGGTAATACTTTATCGAACAGGTCGGTATATTGTTTCCAAATGATTTTCTCGTATTCCGGGCTTTGTTGGCGGTAATATTCGTCGAAATTCCAAAGCGTCCAAAAATAATAGATTTCATTGTTTCCGCACCATAGCGCAATGGAAGGATGATTGCGCAAACGCTTGATGTTGTCGATGGCTTCCCTGCGGATATTTTCGAGGAAAGCTCCTTCGGCCGGATAAAGGCTACAGGCAAACATGAAATCTTGCCAAACCATGACGCCGTATTTGTCGCACAAGTCGTAAAAAAGATCGTTTTCGTAAATGCCTCCGCCCCATACGCGCAGCATGTTCATGTTTGCCTGTACAGCGTCGGCTATCGTTTGTTCGTACTGTTGCGGTGTAACGCGCGGCAAAAAGTTATCTTGCGGAATGTAGTTGGCGCCTTTGGCAAAAACCGGAATGCCGTTCAATTCGATATAAAATCCATCGCCGTACCGGTCGGGTTTGTTCACGATTTTCAATGAACGGATTCCGGTAACGGTCGATTGTCCGGCAACGATTTTCCCGTTGACGGACAGTTCCGTCCGGAAAGTATAAAGATACGGTTCGCCCCATCCGTTGCACCACCATAAACGCGGCTTCCGGATAGTAAAATCGACCGGAATTATGTTTAATCCTTTCACTAAAGGCGTTGTAATGGTTCCGTAAATTTGTCCGTTTTGCGGGTTTTTCACGGAAATCGTTGCAGCGTCCTGCGCTTCGTTCGACAAAATTTCGGCCTGTACGGTAATCGTTGCCTTTTGAGCGTTAACTTCTTTTTGCCGGACAAATACGTTTTCGACATAAAAATCGTCCCACGCTTCCATCATTATGGGACGCCAGATGCCGGAAGTGACCAATCGCGGCCCCCAATCCCAACCGTAATGGTAGCCGGCTTTGCGGGCGAAGATACTTACCCGTTTATCGAAAACGCCTCCATTTTCGGATTGGTCAGGCCCTGTCCGGTATTGGTAGGGAAGGGCATCAAATTTGGGAATATCCATTTTTAGCGGGGAATGGAAATAAATCTGCAATTGATTGGCGGCGGGTTTTAACTTTTCCGTTACATCTATTTTCCATTCGCGGAACATGTTGTCGGCTTTCAATATACATTCGCCGTTCAGGTAAACGTCGGCATAAGTGTCCAGTCCGAGGAATCGCAGTTGCCGGTTTTGCTTTTCTATATATTCAGGATCGACGTCGAAATAAGTTTCATAAATCCAGTCTTCTTTATCAATCCATTGTTGTCCCCGTTCATTCAAACGAAAAAAAGGATCGTCGATAATTTTGTTGGCTAATAAATCGGTGTGAACAACGCCCGGCACGGAGGCTTCGTACCAGTTTGTCAGGCGCGCTTGCCGAAATTTCCAGCCGGTGTTAATTTCCATCCGGAGTATGTCTGCCCGGACGATTAGCGGAGCGATAATCCAAATAAGAATGAATATAGCTTTAATGAGCATTCTTTTTTTCATGGTATTTCAATATTTTTTTGCAAATTTATAGCTTTTACTTGTCACTCGTCACTTGTCACTCGTCACTCTTGAAATGTATTTGCGCTCCTTGATGATTGACGTCCAATTGTAGCGCGTTTAACAAAAAAGTCCGGGCTTTCTCTCTGTCGTTTAGTCCGATATAACCCAATCCCATCAGATAATTGCAATGAATTTGGTTACGGACATTCAAATCGTCGTCCCAAATAGCCAAATC
>JAISNS010000196.1 GCA_031276105.1 Dysgonamonadaceae bacterium | reverse complement strand
CCGATCTCTGAGACGGAAGTATCGACCGGCTATACCGATATTTACTTAAAACGCAGCTATTTGTTTCCCGACATTCCTTGCGAGTGGGTCTGGGAACTGAAGTACATCAAAGTAGGAGATGCAAAGAAAACCGTCTCGGCTGCCCGTAAGGAATCGCGTGCGCAGTTGCAGAAATACAGGGATTCACATTTGTTTGCCGGCCGCACTGATGTTCGTTATCTTTCGATCATCTTCATCGGCAAGGATAAATACGAGATGGAAGAACTGTAATATCAAATCAAGTTTTTTTGCGCCCGTTGCGCAATGGAACGCAGGTGATACGGATGGCGCCGCATAATTTTGTTCACAACAAAACGATTAATTCCAAACTCTTTTGTATTTTTGCACTTCATTCATAAAAACATATAATCTCAAAATGAATATTGCATCGAAGTACAATCCGGCGGACGTGGAAGATAAATGGTACCGCTACTGGATGGAAAAGGGTTTCTTTCATTCCGAACCCGATCAACGCGAACCTTATACGATTGTTATTCCCCCGCCCAACGTTACCGGAGTGCTCCACATGGGACACATGCTGAACAATACCATTCAGGATATACTCGTTCGCCGCGCACGGATGATGGGGAAAAATGCCTGCTGGACGCCGGGAACCGACCATGCCTCCATCGCGACGGAAGCCAAAGTGGTGGGCAAACTGTCGCAGGAAGGAATTAAAAAAAGCGACCTGACCCGCGAGCAGTTCCTCGAACATGCCTGGGACTGGACGCGCAAACATGGAGGCCTCATCCTCGAACAGTTGAAGAAGCTCGGCGCCGGTTGCGATTGGGAACGCACCTGCTTCACGATGGACGAAAAACGGTCGGAAAGCGTTGTCCAAACCTTTGTCGATCTTTACAACAAAGGACTTATCTACCGCGGCGTGCGGATGGTGAACTGGGATCCGGCTGCGCAAACGGCGCTTTCGGACGAGGAAGTGAATTACCGCGAACAGCAAGGCAACCTTTATTACCTCCGTTATCAAATTGTGGGAGAAGACGGTTACGCGGTCGTCGCCACCACTCGCCCGGAAACGATCATGGGAGATACAGCCGTCTGTATCAATCCGAACGATCCGAAAAACAGCCGTTTGAAAGGGAAAAAGGTGATTGTTCCGCTCGTCAACCGCGAAGCGCCCATCATCGAAGACGATTATGTGGACGCCGAATTTGGAACCGGCTGCCTGAAAGTGACCCCCGCCCACGACGTAAACGACTACATGCTGGGCGAAAAATATGGCCTGGAAGTTATTGATATTTTCAACGACGACGGAACGCTCAATCACCATGGCCTGCAATACGAAGGACAAGACCGGTTCGCCGTTCGCCGCCAAATCGTAAAAGACTTGGAAGCCGCCGGACTGATGGAAAAAACGGAAGCATACGAAAATAAAGTCGGCTTTTCGGAACGCACCAACGTCCCAATCGAACCCAAACTCTCCATGCAATGGTTCCTGAAAATGGAAACCTTAGCCCAACCAGCGCTGGAAGCGGTAATGAACGATACCATCCGCCTGATTCCGGCCAAATTCAAAAATACGTATCGCCACTGGATGGAAAACATCAAAGACTGGTGCATTTCCCGCCAACTGTGGTGGGGACACCGGATTCCGGCTTACTTTCTGCCGCAGGGCGGATATGTGGTTGCCGAAACGCCGGAAAAGGCCTTGCTCTTAGCCCGCAAGCAAACGGGAAACAATAGCCTGCAACCGAGCGACCTCCGACAAGACGAGGATGTGCTGGATACGTGGTTTTCCAGTTGGCTGTGGCCGATTTCCGTGTTCGACGGCATCAAGAATCCCGATAACAGCGACATTGCCTATTATTATCCGACGAGCGATTTGGTTACAGGGCCCGACATTTTGTTTTTCTGGGTCGCCCGCATGATCATGGCCGGCTATGAATACCGCAAAAAGCCCTGCTTTCGCAATGTTTACCTGACCGGCATTGTCCGCGACAAAACCGGACGGAAGATGAGCAAATCCTTGGGAAATTCGCCCGAACCGCTCGATTTGATTGCCCGTTATGGCGCCGACGGCGTAAGGATGGGATTGATGCTTTCGGCGCCTGCCGGAAACGATATTTTGTTCGATGAAGCGCTTTGCGAGCAGGGCAGGAATTTTAACAACAAAATATGGAACGCTTTCCGCTTGATTAAAGGGTGGGAAACGGCCGCTATTCCTCAGCCGGAAGCCGCTGCGATTGCCGGACGCTGGTTTGAAACGCAACTGACGCAGACAATCGAAAGCGTCAACGAATCTTTCGATAAATACCGCATCTCGGAAGCGTTGATGGACGTTTACAAACTGTTTTGGGACGAATTTTCTTCCTGGTACCTCGAAATAGTTAAACCCGGATTTCAACAGCCGGTAGATGAGCAAACGTACCGGACAACGATCGCTTTCTTCGACGCCTTATTGCGTTTGCTTCACCCGTTTATGCCCTTCATTACCGAAGAATTGTGGCAGGCGCTGGAAGAACGGAACGACGGCGAAAGTATCATGATTTCGGCTATGCCCGAAAGCAACAGGGATGAGAAAACAGAAAATATCATGGAAGATTTTGAACAGGTGAAAGCGATCGTTGCCAACATCCGGACAATCCGCACGCAAAAGAATATTCCCGTTAAGGAACCGCTGGTTTTACAGGTAATCGGGGAATACCGTCCGGCGTGCGATCCGGTTTTGATAAAGACCGCCAACTTGTCGGCCATCGAACCGGTAGCCGAAAAAACGCCGGGAGCCGTTTCGTTTCTCGTGAAAACCACCGAGTTTGCCGTTCCCATGGCAAGCAACATCAACCGGGAAGAAGAACGCGCCAAGTTGCTGGAAGAACTAACCTATCAACAGGGCTTCCTTACTTCGGTACTGAATAAGCTGAACAACGAACACTTTGTTTCGAAAGCGCCGGAAAAAGTCATTGAAAACGAACGGAAAAAACAGGCCGACGCCGAAAGCAAAATCAAATCGTTGCAGGAAAGCATTGCAAATCTCCGGTAATATGAAAGCGCGATTGAAAGAATGGCTTGCAGGGGCGCTTTTACTTACCGTTACCGCCTGTTCGGGCATTTACCCGTTAGCGATTGAAGTGTTGGAACCCGCTCCCACCGCCTTGCCCGGAAAGGTCGATCACATCATAGTTGTCAATAATACGGCGCCGCAACCCAACGACATCGGCGTCAGGCGGATTTATAACGACACATTAGTAAGCAATTATGCACTGGATTTGGATTCAATGTCCCTGATTACGGTGGAAGCGCTTTGTACGACCATCGAAGCCGCCCATTTTTTCGACAACATTTCGCTCTACCGGCATCCGGTCAGGAAAGACAAAGAATGGATGACCGGGATTCCGTTGCCGGAAACGTTTAAAGATGAACTGTTTGATGTATATGATTTTGATGCGGTTATTTCCATCGACCGGCTTTTATTTGCGTTGGAAGAAGAAGTAAAAACCAATGCGATCGAATTGTCCGGCAACTACCTGTCTGTTTTTGTGAGCAATAAAGTGAAGGCCGCACTCCTGTGTACCATTTATCCGTCCGAAAAGCGGGAGCCGGGCATCTCTTTTGCGTTAAGTGACAGCATCGTAGATAAAAACACCCTTGTAACCAATGCGTTGACTTTCCTCAAAACATTGCCGGAATCCTTAATTGAAGAGTTGGCCTACCGCATGGGCGAAAAAATAGCTTCCCGCATCCTTCCGGTCTGGACGACACAGGAACGCATTATTTATACCGGAAGCCATTCGCGGATGAAAGAAGCCTTCAGTTACTCGCGCAGAGGGAAATGGGAGCAAGCCGAATCCTTATGGTTAGATTTATTCGACAGAGAATCAAGAAATACGGGGAAAGCTAAATTAGCTAATAATATCGCCATAGCCAATGAAATGCAGGATAAATTGGCAACCGCCCAACACTGGGCGGAAAAGGCGAAAGAATATTTTCCCGCCGACACAGAAGAAAAAACGTGGGCTAATGAATATGTATCGCTATTGCAACAACGCATCCAAAACAACCGGATACTGGATATGCAGGGGAGTGGGGAGCATTAAATAGCGACTGCCTCGAAATTACTTTGGAGACAGCCGCTTTGCGTAACTTTTAGCTTTTAGTTCTTGATTAAATTATTTGTATTCAAATACTTTGGCAAACCGGTAGGTTTTGCTGCTTGTTCTTATCGTGATATCCACTTCGCCTGTAAGAACCGGAAGAGTAAACTTACAGGTATCCGTGCCATCGGCGCCAGTGTGGTCTATAATTGTCGAACAAATTGTATCACCGACTTTCACTTCGACTATTTCCTCGAATTTGTTACCGGTAAGGGTTAACTCGTCTCCTTGCGAGCCGATAATCGGAGCGATATGGCTAACGTAAAAAGCGTTAATAGGATCTACGTATTCATAAGCGCCGTCTAAAGTTAAAGTACTGCCGCCGATTGTTATTTCGACGTTCTTCCGTCCGAGGCCGGTTGTCGAAGCCGGAACTTTGCACATCAGGAAATTAGGCGAAAGAACGGCTACCTCGGTACAGGGAATGCCGCCGACAGTTACGGTTGGCGGCGCCAGATAGCGAATCTGGTCAACCGCTGCGTTTTGGGCAATCTCAGCAGAGGTCAACTCACGATTGTAAACTCGCAATGAGCGGTATGGCACACTCATTCCCATATAAGAGCCATCGTTAGTCCCGTTCAGGCGAATATTATTCGAGTGTGTTACCGTACCCGGCAAATTAACATCATCATATACCAAAACACCATTGGAATGATACTTGATATTGCCGCTAACAGAATTAGACAAAACCGACACAATAATGCTCCCATCCGCGTATGGGGAGTTGGGGTAGATAGTGCAGTTGCAATTGTTGTTTCGTTGCGTCACGTTTATACGATTGTCAATCTCCACGGGAAACGCCGAACCATAGCGAAGTGGGTCGTAGGTCGATGTTGTCACCAAAAACATGTATATCTGTCCGATAGGATTTAATTGGGTGACCGCCTCAAATGTAAACGGCGTGTTGTCGGACGGCTTATAAGGAGTTTGAACATAGCTGGTTTCCGTCAAGGTAATGCCGTTGCTTGTCCAGGTCGCGCCGGTGCCATTGACCGTTGCGTCACCGCTGCCAGCCAGGTTTTTCCATGTTGTAGCCGTTGTCGAGTGATATTTGTCGCCTCCTCCCGTATTGTTAATTCCATCGTAGTGGACAACCAGGCCGTCTTGGACATAATCCTCCGTTGATACATACGGGAAATCTCCGTAAATGTAAATAGTATTGCCTCCGACAACGCTTCCGAAATTGGGCGAAAGGCTCTCCGGTTGCAGGGTTACTTCGTTGCTTTCTTCCAGTACGTGGCAATTGTCGGTAATCACTTTTAGCTTGATTGTGCCGGCAGGAATGGCTGCTAACAGTTTCGGCTCTGTTGTCACGCCAAAGTATTCGTAGCCCGCGCCGTTTTTGTTGATATACCATGCGTAGGTTTTTGCTGAGGTATTGACCGTAAACTCAATGTTGTCGCCTCCGATCGCATTTGTCGTACTGGAGGAGATGTAGAGGGGATCGCCCGTGCTTTTTCGGGAGGAAGCTATTCGTTCCCAATAATTTCCGTTCCATGCGTGAATGCCGATACAGGTATTTTCGTTTGTGTTATAAACCAGTGCGCCTTTTAATCCGGCTCTGGCAGCGTCCGTGTTTTCCGGCGTCACGCCCGGAAAACCGGTGGGAATTGCTGCCGGGTTATCAATGCCTACATTCGAGAGGACTAATCCGCCTTTCGCGTCGCTGTTCAAATCCAGGATTGCGCCGGCCTTGGGAGCATTTAAACCGCCAATAGTGACCTGGGCGCGCAGGTTAGCGCTTAAAGCAAGCGCAACTGATAATAATACTAAAATCTTTTTTTTCATTGTAATTTGTTGTTTATAAATTTATAATTCTTAATTTCTAATTCTAACGCCGTCAGGCGTATCCTGTGAATAACCCCCGGATTTATCCGGGGGTAAGCGGCGTTCTTCCCCCTCCGCGAACGCCGGATGGCGTTGCCCTTTTATCAGAAAACGATAGGGTGACGCCTCCGGCGTTCATCTGGGGAGAGGCTGCGTTTACCCCCGGATAAATCCGGGGGTTATTCACAGGATACGCCTGACGGCGTTAGAATTAGGAAATAAGTATTATAAATTATAAACAACAATTACAATGAAAAAAAAGATTTTAGTAGTAT
>JAISNS010000338.1 GCA_031276105.1 Dysgonamonadaceae bacterium | reverse complement strand
CCGAATCTCTTTTGGGGATAAGACAGGTATTATTTTTTCTGATATATATGTATTCCGCGCGCGCGGTGTGTGTGTACGCATAATTCTGTTAACTTCCAAGCTTTGGAAGTTAATAATACTTAATAAACTGTAAATTTCGGAAGCTGCCATATTTATTGTTGTTTTACAAAAACCGCTGCAAATGTAATTCAATAAATCAAATTATGCAAATATTTCTTCTATAAATTCAGCCTCATTCTCCCCATCAAAAGCTAGCAATCGTTGCCGGAGTTTGATATACGAATCCCCCCTACCCTCTCATACTTCACCGTTCATATACGGTTTTAATCTCCCGCAAAGCCTTTTGTTTACGGCTTTCCTTCGGAACAAAAGGTTCGTCGGACAAGACGCCTATTCGCATCAGATAAAAGGCGAGAACATCCGGTTTCAACGCCACAATACTCAAAAGAGGCGTAAGAATGCCATTCGCAATTATATCGCCGGTCGTTTCGGTAGAAGAAGGATCAAAGTGTTTTTGATTTGTATAAGTCTTTGTTAAACAGGGTGAAATAATCCATTCCCTGTCTATCGGCAAACTGTCTTTATAATGGAGAAATAAGGAGTTTTGTTTATAGTTAAATCCCAAGATCGGTAACGGATTTTTATTGACGTCCAATTCAATATAACCGGAAACGGAATCGCTGAATAAATCCTCATGCAGCGGTTTCAAGAGAAAATCCTTGTCAATCGTGATGGATTCCTTGATTAGCCGTTTATATAAATCGTTTTCCTGAGCAAAAATAAACCCGACAGACAGTAAAAATATGCCTGTGCAAAAAACTTTCCTGTTAAAAACAAAACAATTCATGGTGCATCAACATTAAGTGAAATACTCTTCGATACGGTTGCCTGCCGCTTTTTTATTTCAATTGAGCAAATATAAATGAAAATGTTCATCTATTACGTATCTTTGCGCTTTATTTTAAGTTAATTTATTTGTGGGAAAAAACAAATTACAAAAATTTAATGAAATGAACGATTTTCCAAACGTTTTTCAATATCCGTTTTCGGTATTGCAGGAAAAGGGATTTGAAATGAAAGGAAAATGGAATGCCTGTTTATTTAAAAACGAAAATCCTCTCGTTTTGGAATTAGGATGCGGAAAAGGAGAGTATACCGTGGGATTGGGAAAACTTTTCCCTGAAAAGAATTTTATCGGCATTGATATCAAAGGCGCACGAATATGGACGGGAGCTAAACAGGCGCTGGAAAATCGTATGAGCAACGTTGCTTTTCTACGCACTCATATCGAATTGATTAACCATTTTTTTGCTCCCGGCGAAGTTTCCGAGATATGGATTACATTCCCCGATCCGCAAATGAACAAAGTTAATAAACGGATGACTTCCACCCGTTTCATGAAACTTTACAGCGAAATATTGACCGGTAATGGTTTGATTCACCTGAAAACAGACAGCCTTTTCATGTTTACTTATACCCGCGAAACGGCGCACGCCAATCAATTTCCGGTGTTGGTAGATACAACTGATTTGTATAACAGTCATTTGGCCGATGAAATTCTTTCGATTCAAACTTTTTACGAACAGCAATGGCTGAACAGGGGATTAACCGTTAAATACCTCCGGTTTGTCTGCGAACCGCGCAAAATATACATCGAACCGGAAATAAAAATCGAACCGGATACTTACAGAAGTTATAATCGCAGCAAACGGTCGGACAGAAAATAAGTCCGATACGCCTATTTCCCCAGCCATTTCCGGGCTTCTTCTACCGGAATGTTTTTTTTGCGGGCGTATTCTGCCAACTGTTCGTCGTCGATTTTGCCGATATGGAAATAGCTTGCCTGCGGGTGAGCCAGATAGATTCCTGCCGTCGATGCAAGCGGATAGATTGCTCCGTTCGGCGTAAGGCTTACGCCGATCTGTTCCATTTGCAATAAATCGCCGATCAGGAAATTCAGGGAGATGTCGGGCAGGGACGGATATCCCGAAGCCGGACGGATTCCCCGGAAGGGCGCTTTCAACAATTCTTCCGGCGTAAACGATTCGTCGGGAGCATATCCCCAACAGGTTTTACGCACTTTTTCGTGGATGTATTCGGTGGCGGCTTCGGCTAAGCGATCGCGCAAAATCTGTTCCAACAAACGCCGGTATTCGTCGTCGTCATGCGAATGTCCGCAGTTGCACGACGCAGGAGGGTTGCCGGCCGTTACGATGAACAATCCTATGTAATCGCCCGAAGGACAAATAAAATCGACTAATGATTTGTAAACGTCGTCCGCCCGTTTTTCCTGTTGACGAAGCAGGGGAATCGTTTTCCCTTCGATAAGCAGGGATTCGTTTTCTGTTTTCACCGGATAAAAGCCTACGATGGCTTTTATCTGTTTCGAGTCGTTCAAACTCCATTCGGCCAGTGTTTTTTGCGCATCGTCCAGCAAGAGCGCCGCTTCCTGCGCTTTCGGACGGACGTCTTCCGGAAAGGCGTTTATCCATGCTTTCCGCTCATCCTCGTTCCGCAGTTTGAGGCAGGCGGCATATTTGACGGGCAACCGCCATGCTGCCAGAAAGGGCTGCCAATGGATATACGGAAGCAGTTCGCTTACGGGAACCGGATCGATCACCCAACGGCCTTCTATCTGCGGTTTTGGAACGGTATAGGCGCTCCAGTCGATTTGCAGAGCGTGTTTACGGGCATAGTCGAGCGATACGAGTTCTTTTTCGCCGCTGTTTTTTTCGCGCAAAGCCTTGTAACCGGCTTTCACCTGTTCGATATAGCGGGATTTCGTAAGCGGATTCAACAATTGATTGGTTGCCGGTACTGCCAGCGAAGCATCGGGAACATGCACCACGGCGCCATGATAGAGCGGGTCGATTTTCAGCGCCGTATGCAATTGCGATGTGGTTGCGCCTCCAATCATCAGGGGCAAAGTAAACCCGGCTTTTTCCATCTCGGAAGCCACAAAAGCCATTTCCTGCAAGGAAGGAGTTATCAAACCGCTCAAGGCAATCATATCGACTTGATATTCTTTGGCTTTTTGGATGATTTCTTCGGGCGGAACCATCACGCCTATGTCAATTACTTCGTAATTATTGCACGACAAAATGACGCCGGTAATATTTTTCCCTATATCGTGAACATCGCCTTTTACCGTGGCGATCAATATTTTA
Source organism: Dysgonamonadaceae bacterium (assembly GCA_031276105.1). Lineage (GTDB taxonomy): Bacteria > Bacteroidota > Bacteroidia > Bacteroidales > Azobacteroidaceae > Azobacteroides. Next base: position 2,395 of record JAISNS010000338.1, on the reverse strand, counting down.
CCCGATTTCTCCGAGTCTTCTTTCTTTCCGGCTTCGATTGCCGGCTGCAAGATAGCTACCGCTTTTTTCATGGTACGCGCCGCTTTTACTACTTGGGGCAAAAACATTTTCCCTTCACCAAATAGATTGCCGACGATGTTTAATCCGCCCATCAACGGTTTGTCGATAATGTCGACCGGGTGGGGATAGGTTTGCAGGGCTTCGGCCAAGTCTTCTTCCAGATATTCCGTAATTCCTTTTACTAAGGCGTAATGCAGGCGTTCGTCCAAGGGGAGTTGACGCCATTCCTGCGATTTGCCGGTTTCCGGTTGTTCCTGTCCGGGTTGCCGGTTTTGGGCATAAGCAATCAGTTGTTCGGCAGCGGCGGCGTTCCGGTTGAAAATCACATCTTCTATCAAGAGCAACAGGTCTTTGGGAATGTCTTCGTACAAGATTTGCGTCGAAGGGTTAACAATGCCCATATCCATTCCCTTGCGGATATTGTGGTAAATGAAAGCCGAATGTATGGCTTCGCGCAAGTAATCATTTCCACGGAAAGAAAAGGAAAGGTTGCTCACGCCGCCACTGACTTTTGCTCCGGGCAGATGCTGCTTTATCCATTCGGTGGCTTGAATAAAGGCCAGCGCATAACCGGCGTGCTCTTCGATACCGGTAGCGACTGCCAGCACGTTGGGGTCAAAAATAATATTGCTTGGTTTGAATCCGGCCTTGTCGATCAGTAAGTGATACATCCGTTCGCAGACTTCTATTTTTCGTTCAAACGTATCGGCCTGACCTTTTTCGTCGAAAGCCATCGCAATGACGGCCGCTCCGTAGGATTTGACTTTGCGGGCTTTTTCCAGAAAATCCTGTTCGCCGCCTTTCAGACTGATGGAATTGACGATGGATTTTCCCTGCAAGCATTTCAGTCCGGCCTCGATAATGTTCCAGTCCGAACTGTCGATCATTACCGGAACGCGGGCAATGTCCGGCTCGGAAGCAATCAGGTTGAGGAAGACGGTGATTTCGTTCACGCCGTCCAGCAAGCCGTCATCGACGTTAATATCCAGCACCAGCGCTCCGTCGTCAACCTGTTTGCGGGCGATTTCGAGGGCTTCGTCATATTTTTTTTCTCGAATGAGGCGGAGGAATTTACGGGAACCGGCTACGTTACAGCGTTCGCCGATCAGCAGGAAACTGCCGCCGCCCGCTGTCTGCTCGGAAGAAAGCGTTAACGCATCCAGTCCCGATAAGACCAGACCGGGATTGTCCGGCGCCGGACGATGCGGCAAAGCGCCTTCAACAATGCGGACATATTGAGCAATATGATCCGGCGTTGTTCCGCAGCAGCCTCCCAGAATGTTAACCAATCCTTCGTCGATGTATTCCTGTATTTGCTGCGCCATAATTTCGGGTGTTTCGTCGTATTTTCCCAAACTGTTTGGCAAACCGGCATTCGGATATGCGCTGATGTAACAGGGGGCTATCCGGCCTAATTCTTTGAGGAAGGGTTTCATGTCTTTTGCGCCGAACGAGCAGTTCAGTCCGACGCTCAACAGGTTGGCGTGCGACACGGAGGCGAGGGCAGCTTCCAGGGTTTGTCCGGAAAGGATGCGTCCGCTTTTTCCGGCAATGGTAAAGGAAATCATGATGGGGAGTTCTTTGCCTAAGGTGGTCATGGCATGTTCGGCTGCCATCAAAGCGGCTTTTACGTTTAAGGTATCGAAAGCGGTTTCGATAAGCAAGAGGTCTACGCCACCGTCGATTAAGGCAAGGATTTGTTCCTGGTAAGCGGCGTGCAATTCGTCAAAGGTAACGCCCCTGAAGGCCGGATTGGAAACATCGGGCGAAATGGAGGCCGTTTTATTGGTCGGCCCGATGGAACCGGCCACGAAGCGCGGTTTCGACGGATTTTGCGCGGTATATTCGTCGGCCACGTCTCGGGCAATACGCGCCGCCGCCCGGTTGAGGTCTTTGATGTAGGGTTCCATGCCGTAATCGGCCATGGAGACAGTGGTTGAACTGAACGAATTGGTTTCGATGATGTCGGCGCCGGCATCCAAATATTGAGCGTGAATTGCCCGGATAACGTCGGGGCGGGTAATGCTCAACATGTCGTTGTTTCCTTTCATTTGTCCGGGAAGATGAACGAATTGCGAACCTCTATAATCTTCTTCCGTCAGATTATATTGCTGAATCATCGTCCCCATCGCTCCATCGAGGATAAGGATACGTTCCGTCAGGCATTTTTCCAGTAAAGTCATTAAATAAAGTGTTTATGATTTTTGGCTGCAAATTTACAGGATAAAAACGAATTTTTAGATATAAAACAGATAAAAAACAGGGCGAAGCGCGTTGTAACTTTCGCAAAAAAAATTATGCCGAACATTTGCACAATTTGATTTATTGAATTACT
>JAISNS010000292.1 GCA_031276105.1 Dysgonamonadaceae bacterium | reverse complement strand
GTTCCGCCCAAAATTTTCGTTTCCCTGCCTGAAATATTTTATCTAATTCCTGTTCCGCTTTTTCGCTTCGACTAAATTCGAGCGCATAGTTATCGGTCAGGATGGAATTGGGATGAATTTTTGAAAAAAGTACGATTCCATCAAGCGAAATACAGCGGCTTAAGGCAACGTAAGTTTGTCCGGCGGCAAAAGAATTGCCGGTGTCGATGATTGCTTTTTCGAAAGTCAGTCCCTGACTTTTATGTATGGTTATCGCCCAAGCTAAACGAATCGGATATTGCGAGAATGAGCCTAAGAGTTCTTCTTTTATTTCTCCCGATTCTTTGTCTAAATAATAGCGTTTATTTTCCCACGTTTCGCGTTTAATTAAAATTTCCGTGTTCGTATCGGCAATATAGACGTAAATTTGGTCGGAATCTATTCGGCTGATTGTAGCTATTTTACCATTGTAGTAACGGCGCGGTTCTTCCGTATCGTTTTTCAGGAACATGACTTGTGCACCTTTTTTCAACCGGAGTTGCTTGTCGGTCGGTAGCGAATAATCGGGAAAATCGCCATGTGTTTCTCCCGAAAACAAGTGTTCTTGAGCGGGCAGTTCGGCTAATTTGCGATTATTTATATTGTCTGCTTTATAATTGTGTGTTGTTAAAATGATGTAATTTTCTGTTTCCGGCGGGTTGAAATAAGGATTGTAGCGTTCGTTCAGTGTTTGAAAATCTTCCGGTGTAGTATTATTGTTCCGTATGCGGTTCAATAAATTTACAAAGGAAGCATCTTTTTGGCGGTACACTTTTTTCAATTCTACATATACCGGTTTTGTTTTTTCAATTACTTTCGCGTGAAAGAAAAATGTGCTCTGATAGTGTGTTTTCAGTAATTCCCATTCATCTTTTTGAGCAACCGGGGGCAATTGAAACATATCGCCGATGTATAGGACTTGTACGCCGCCGAAGGGCTGGTATTGATTTCGGCGGATGTATCGTAAAAAATCGTCAATAGCGTCTAATGTATCTGCGCGTAACATGCTGACTTCATCAATAATGAGTAATTCCAACTGTCTCAGCATTTCTAATTTTTGTTTGGAAAATCGGAAAAGATTTTTCTTGAATGTTTGGGATGCTCCGGGGATATACGGCTCAAGCGGCAATTGGAAAAGGGAGTGAAGGGTTGTTCCGCCTGCGTTCACTGCTGCAACTCCGGTTGGCGCCGTCACGATTGTTTTTTTATGGGTATATTTGCTTATATGCTTCAGGAAGGTAGTTTTACCTGTCCCTGCTTTTCCTGTTAAGAAAAGATGTTCGGAGGTTTGGTTGATAAAATCTTCCGCTAATTGAAAAAACCGATTGTTTTTGTCGGGAGTAATCATGATTATTACCTTTTTAGTTGATTGAAATATTCCACAAAAGTACATTAGTTTTTTGGAATATTAATAAAAATACTTTTGATTTTTTAGATTTACGGGAAAGAAGGATTGGGAAGGCTTCTATTTTGCAGCAATTCCGGGAGAAAAAAGGTTAAAAAAAACAAATACTTGAAAATAAATTAGATATAAAATTAGGAAAATAAAAAATTCCGACTAACTTTGCAAAATTATTGTGGATGAGTGTTTTTACCACATTTTTTTTTTCATTTTATGAAAAGTTAAAACCGCAAGGAAGTTGTGAAACTAAGCCTTGCGGTTGTTTTTTTAATGCTGTAAAGCTGTAAATGTAATCATTTGGAATAATATTTTTACAAAAGAAAGCCCACACCGGTAAAAGTGTGGGCAAAAGCTGTAAAAAAGTTCAGTTGTCAATTCAAAACTATAATTCCACAGCCAACAACTCTTGACCTAATTGATGCAAGGCGCTTTCGATTTTTTTCCTTTGTGCCGGACGCGGCTTTTTTAAGCCGGTAGAATAATGATGCAGCAACTTTTGATTAATACCCGTGAGCCGTTCTAATGCTACGTTGGTAAAAATACTGTTATAGTGTTTAAGAAAACTTTGCGTATCGTAGCGATATACGACGCAATACTCTCCCTTTAACACATTTGGTAAATCTTCTTTTTCGCTGTGTTTAATCAATAAATTTAACCCTTCCAAAGCGTTTTGTTTGGCGGCTTCCGGCGTATCTCCGGCGCCATAAATACCCGGACAATTTTCTGCGTATGCACCGAAATGGTCGGCGCTTGCCCCTACTGTAATAATAATTTTATCCATACTCTATGTTATTATTTTTGTTTTTAAGACAGGGGGCTATTTAAGCCCCATCTGCCTTTCTATTGACTTTCTCATTGGCTCATAAATTTCTTTTGCCCCATGATAGGGAACAGGCGGCGAAAGGGCGCCGTTTTTCGTATAAAAGTAAAGTAATGACTCCCTTCGGCGTGCGAGTACTTCCAACCGTTTCGCTTAATTTGTCTGTGAAATTCTGTGTACTTCATATTTTACTAATGTTTTGAATTGACTTTGCAAAGGTAACTATTTATATACTTTTATGCAAATTATTTTATATGTTTTTGAACAAAAAAACCCGCCCTTTGCGGGGGCAGGTACCGGTAACGCAGCAATACCGGATTTGTGTAATTAAAAACAAATCAAAGTTTGATTGCTGCTAATTCATTTACTTCGCGAATCTTCCCGTGTGGCACCCGACCGTATGTATATTCGACAATTTCAATGATTGTAACCCATTCTCCGTATTGATTTTTCACTTCCATGTTTTTAAATTTTTCTGTTTTCATTGTTTATTTATTTTATTTGTTTTATATTTGCATTTACGGATTTATTCACGGTATTCGATTGTCGCAATTGATGATAGATTACGGTTTGGGAGTAAACACGCAACATATATACGAAATAAAGAAAATAGACAGTGATTATTTTGAAGAATAAAGTATGCCGATAAGAAAAAACATACCGGAAGCGATTGAAGTTCGCAAGCGTTTTCTTCGTTCCTTTGAAGAATTGAGATATAGGGGGCTTGTTAAAACAAAGTCCGAGTTTAGCAAAAACATAGGATTGTCTCATGCTTCTAATTATAACAGGATGGAAAACGAACAAAGAGAGCCGGGGGTCACAAATATATTATTATTAAACAAGGTATATAGGGTTTCCATGGATTGGATAATGTTTGGCAAAGGGGATTTTTTAGAAAGTCAATAAATAATACAAATCATTTTTTACTGCAAAATTCCCTGCAAACAAAACAAAATTCCCTTGTAAATTAACGCATTTACAAGGGAATATGAATAATAATCGTACCCAGAGCCGGGATCGAACCGGCATGGAAGTGAATCCACTGGTGTTTGAGACCAGCGCGTCTACCAATTCCGCCATCTGGGCTTCTTTGAAACCGCCGCGAAGGTACAAATTCTTTTACAAACAACCAACTTTTGACCGCTTTTTTTATTACTTTTGCACAATAAAAATAAATAATGAAACAGCAAATCATTCGTTCTTCACAGATAGAAAAGGACTTGGCTCAAATCCTCGCCCAATTGAAGTATGACGGTTTATTCCTCTTGACCGACGAAAATACACAGAAATTTTGCTTTCCCCAGATTGAAAAAATCACGGAAATACAATCGGCTAAAAAGTATTGCATCGCTTCCGGCGACAGCCATAAAAACGTCAGAACGTTGGCTGCTGTTTGGTCGTTTCTCTCCGAAAACGGCGCCAACCGGAAGTCGCTCTTGATTAATCTGGGCGGTGGAATGTTGACCGATTTGGGCGGGTTTGCCGCCGCTACCTTCAAACGGGGAATCCGATTTATCAACATTCCTACTACGCTTCTGGGCGCTGTGGATGCGGCTGTCGGCGGAAAAACCGGAATTAATTTCAACGGACTGAAAAACGAAACCGGCGCTTTTGCTCCGGCAATCGCGGTGTTGATTAATGCCCGTTTCTTCCAAACGCTCGACGCGCCTAACTTGCTTTCCGGATATGCCGAAATGCTGAAACATGCGTTGTTAGATTCTCAACAGGCATTGACTGAGTTGCTTTTATTCGACTTGGAAAATCCGGATTATCCAAAATTAAACGATTTGTTGTTTGAATCCGTACAGGTCAAACAACGGATTGTGGAAGAAGATCCTACCGAACAGGGCATCCGTAAAGCCTTGAACTTGGGGCATACTTTCGGACACGCCTTTGAAAGCCTCTCCTACGAACTGAACCGCCCGGTTTTGCATGGCTACGCGGTGGCTTGGGGAATCGTTTGCGAACTCTATCTCTCGTTTGTTAAATGGGGATTCGACAGGGAGATATTGATGAAAATTGCCCATTTTATCCGGGAAAATTACGAATCTTTCCCGTTCGGTTGCAAACATTATGCCCGGCTGTACGAACGGATGCAACACGATAAAAAGAACGAATCGGGAAGTATCAATTTTACGTTGCTGAAAGCGCCGGGCGAAATCGAAATAAACCAAACTGCAAGCCGGAAAGAAATTGAGGAAACCCTCGATTTTTATTGCGATTTTTTCCACTAATCACCGGCTCATCCGGATGCGCCACTCCTGTGGGTAAAGGTTGTTGCCCCGATTGCCTACGTTTTTGATGAATCCTAACGGCTGTTTTTGATACGTTACCAGAACATATCCCGGAGGAAGTTCGTCGGGTAAATTTGTTAAGGCTTCTTTTCGCAAGTACGTCAATGCCGTATTTTTATCTAATTCCCATTCCGGAAAAACAGATTGCGGTAGCCGGGAAGACATCGCTAAAGCATGGGCGGGAATCCAATCTTTTCCTTTCAATTCTCCCAGCGTAATGCCGGCGGAGACTGTTTTCAGCTTGCTTTTTAAAAACAAATACTCTTTTTGATGGATGGACGGAATGGCCGACAAGGTATTATTCTCCGAAAAAAAGGCGAATTCATCCTTCTCCCAAGCTTTTTCTATCGTGGAAAGAAATGCCGATCGCATTTGTGCAATTGCCTTCGTTCCGGGCGAAATACCGGAAGATGTTTTTGTTGCGTTCCTCGAAGAGCAGGAAGAAAAGTTTTTTCTCAATCCGGCGATAAAAAAACCTTCTCCTTTGCTCTTGTGAGGCAGGAAGCGGCGAGGTTCTTCCACGATTTTGGCGCCTAATTCCCGGCAAATCCAGTCTAAATTTTCTTCGTTTTCTTCGCGGTTGTAGGTACAGGTGCTGTAAATCAATAATCCGTCCGGTTTTAATGCCGGCCAACAATCGCTAATGATTCTTCTTTGCCGTTCGGCGCAAAGCCGGACATTCGCCAACGACCATTCTTCGATGGAACCGGGATCTTTTCGAAACATACCTTCGCCGGAACAGGGAACATCGGCAAGAATGAGGTCGAAAAATCCGGTTATTTTACCGAAAACGGACGGATCGCTGTTCGTTACGATTGTATGAGGATTTCCCCATTTGATAAGATTTTCGGATAAAATACCGGCTCGCGAACGGATAACTTCATTCGCAACCAGCAAACTTTTTTCCGGTAAAACAGCGGATAATTGCGTCGATTTTCCTCCGGGAGCCGCGCATAAATCCAACACTTTCGACGGGCTGGAAATCCATTTTTTTACGACCTGCTCCAAATACATCGAAGAGGCTTCCTGCACGTAATAACAACCGGCATGGAAAAGGGGATCGAGCGTAAAAACGGGACGTTCGGGAAGGTAATAGGCGCCGGACGCCCAGGGAACTTTCTCTAACGAATCTGTGCGGCATCCGTCCCGACAAAAATGCGCCGTTTTATCGGGATTTAAGCGGATACTTACAGGACTTTTTCCCTGTAAAGCCTGTTCAAAATCCGCCCACTCATCGCCTAACAAGGCTTTTGTACGAGAAATAAATGCTTCGGGTAATTTCATTTGCCAATTTAAATGGATGTTTATTTCCCGCAAATATAGTATTTTTGCAAAAAATATCGTTTATGTACCCATCGCTTTTTCTTATTCCTGTCCCTTTGGGCGAAACGGAACCGTCGAAAGTTCTTCCTTCGTACAACAGGGAAGTTATTTTGTCTATCCGTCATTTCATCGTGGAAAATGTACGGACGGCGCGCCGTTTCCTGAAACAGACCGACGCCGGTATCGTTATCGACGAACTGACTTTTTATACTTTAAATAAATATACTTCGCCGGAAGAAGTTTCGGAATTTCTGAAACCCATAGAAAACGGCTATTCCATCGGACTCATTTCGGAAGCGGGTTGTCCGGCGATTGCCGATCCCGGCGCTGATGTTGTCGCAATGGCGCAGCAAAAAAATATCAAAGTGGTTCCACTGGTAGGCCCTTCGTCCATTTTATTGGCTTTGATGGCTTCCGGTTTTAACGGGCAAAATTTTGCTTTTCACGGGTATTTGCCGATTGAGAATGTTGCCCGGACAAGAGCGTTGAAAACCTTGGAACAACGGATTTATTCGGACAATCAGACGCAATTATTCATCGAAACGCCTTACCGGAATACCCAACTGCTGGAAGACATCCTGAAAAACGGCCGGCCACTTACCAAACTTTGCATTGCTGCGGATATTACCCTGGAAAGCGAATGGATTCAAACGCTGACTGTTGCCGAATGGCGAAAAAAACAAAGGCCGAATCTTTCGAAACGGCCCTGTCTGTTTGCCCTGTATAAATAATCGTTATAAATACGTATCGCCGAATTTGATGCTTACATCGGCAACGTATTGCTTAATCCGTTGTTCTTCCGATTTTTTGCAGATAAGCAGCGCATGATCCGATTCGATTACAATATAATCGTTCAAACCCTGAATGACGGCCAGTTTATTTTCCGGCAAGGTAATCAGGTTGTTCGCACTTTCGATGAATAACGATTTACATTTCAACGCAACATTCAAAGATTCATCTTTTTCGCTTAAATCGTGCAGCGATCCCCATGTTCCCAAATCAGACCAGCCGAAGTCGGCGACCAGCATGTAAACGTTTTCGGCTTTCTCCATAATGCCGTAATCAATCGAAATATTCTGACACATCGGATAATATTCCTTGATAAACTGCGCTTCTTCAGGCGTGTTATATTTGCCCAAGCCTTGATTAAAACAGCGGGTCGTGTCCGGCAAATAGGTGTGGAAAGCTTCCATGATGGCTTTGACATTCCAAATAAAAATCCCCGAATTCCAGAAAAAATCTCCGCTTTCGAAGAAAACTTTAGCCAGCTCGTAATTGGGTTTTTCCGTAAAGGCTTTCACTTTCTGGATATTGTCGGCGCCGCCTTCTTCGGTTTGTATATATCCGTATCCGGTTTCCGGACGGATTGGTTTTACACCCAATGTAAGTAAAGAAGGGTATTTCCCGACAAAGTTCAGTCCGGTTTGTATGTTTTTCAGGTAATGATGCTCCTGCAAAATCAGGTGGTCGGCGGGCGTAACCACGATATTTGCTTCCGGATCGATTGCCTGAATGTGGTAAGACGCATAAGCGATACAGGGAGCCGTATTGCGGCGGGTAGGCTCTAACAGCAATTGATTATCTTTGATTTCAGGCAGTTGTTCTTTCACCAGATCGGCATATTTTTCATTGGTGGCAATAAAAATATTTTCATTGGGAATGATTTGCTTGAAGCGGTCGAATGTTTGTTGCAAAAGCGAACGTCCCGTTCCAAAAAAATCCAAAAACTGCTTGGGACGGCTTTCCCTGCTGAACGGCCAAAAACGGCTACCGATGCCTCCACTCATAATAACACAATAGTTCTTTTTCATTTTTTATCCGATTGTTTAGATTTATAAAAAAATATTTTTGTTTATTTTGAACCCAAATATAAGAAAAACATTCCTGTTAATACTAATATTAAGTCGAAAGTTTTACTTTTCAAGTTTTTCTCATGATAAATCCATGCGCCCGCCAGAAAAATAACCAATACATTGCTCCGTCGAACCATGGAAACAATCGAAATCATCGACTCCTGATACGTCAATGCGTGGAAATATAAGAAATCGCCGAACGCCAGAAAAATTGATATAAGGGGAATATAACGGTTCCAGCGAAAAGCCGTCGTCTTTTTGCGTCCCGGATACCAAAGCAACAGCAAAACCGGTATCATGAGAAATAGCTGGTAAAAATTGAACCACGACTGTACGGTCATGACGTCCATCCGCGACATCAAAAATTTGTCGTACAAACCGCTTAGCGCGCCCGTCATTACCGATAATACCAGAAAGATCACCCAACGATTGTGGCTAAACCGGATGCCCTCTTTTTTGCCGGAACGGGAGAGTAAATAAAAAGACACGACAGCCATGAAAATTCCCAGCCATTGGTAAAGATTCAACCGTTCCCCGAATATAAGCAGGGCGCCCAATAAAACCATGACCGGCTGAGTCGCTTTTACTTGTCCGGACAGCGTTAACGGCAAATGTTTGGTCGCAAAATAATTGAATATCCAGGAAGACAATACAATCAGCGATTTAAGAAATATAAGCCCGTGTACGCTCCATGAAGCCGGAGGCGTATAAAAAGCAGTTCCCTGCAATGTTTCCGGAGAAAAAACGGAAAGTAAAACAAACGGGAGAAAAAGCAGGCTGCCGAACAGGGTATTCAGGAACAGGACGGGAAGAACCGCGTTGCCGGTCAGCGAAGCTTTTTTACAAACTTCGTAGATCCCTAAAAACAAGGCTGAAAGGAATGCAAAAGAAAGCCACATCGTTTAATATAATCCGTAATCGGTGGTTAATACTCGAAATTCCGTCCGGCGATTGATTTGATCGGCAAATTCCTGCTCTTCCGGACTGAGCGTGCCGATAAACGGTTCATCCAAGACTTGCCCTTCCGGTAAAAATTCAAATATTTCCGTGATACTTTTTGTCACCGTCTTGGGTTGCGATTTCCCATAACCCTTTGCCTGCAAGCGGTCGGAGGCTACGCCGTGAGCGATCAGGTAATCGACAACGGATTGCGCCCGGCGTTGCGAAAGGTTTTCGTTGTATGTTTCCGCGCCTTTCCGGTCGGTATGGGCGGATAATTCGACGGTAACATTCGGATTGTCGTCCAGCATGGCAATGATTTCGTCCAGCGCTTCTTTGGATTCCGGGCGTAAAGTCGCCTTATCGAAATCGTAGAAGATGTTTTCAACCACTACCGGTTTGGAAATGGAAGGCAGGTAAAAATCCACGTAATAGGTTTCGTTTTTCGCGTTAGCGGGAACGCTCAGACTTTGTTTTTGGTTGAGATAGCCTTTGGCGCTTCCCATCATAACGTAATCCATTCCCGGAGCAACTTCCATAAAATAGGTTCCGTCTTTCCGGACAACAAACCGCTGATTCGTTCCGTCTTTTCCTACAATTCGCACCGTAGCGTCTTCGACGAGTTCTTCGTCTTTATCCAACACCCAACCTTCGACATATACGTAAGCGGACGGCAAGGCAAAAGAATAAATATGGTCGGCGCCGCGGCCGTCGTTCCGGTTACTGCTGAAAAAGCCGCTTTCTTTTCGTCCGGCGAACGTGATTCCGAAATCGTCGGCCATACTGTTGACCGGGGCTTTCATATTTTCTATTTTCCACCGGTCGTTTTTGTTCTGTTTTGCTTTGAAAATATCTAATCCGCCCATTCCCGGATGTCCGTCCGATGAAAAATAAAGCGTCGAATCTTCCCGCATATACGGATACATTTCGTTGCCGGGCGTATTAATACCGGGGCCTAAATTTTCGGGCGAAGTAGCGCCTGCCTGGTCTATCGGGACGCGCCAAATGTCTTTTCCTCCGTATCCGCCCGGTTTGTCGGAAACAAAATACAAATAACCGTCCACTCCCACCGCCGGATGGGCGGCCATTTGGGAAGTATCTTTTAAAATCTCGACCCGTTGGCCGGCGCCCCATTGCGCTCCCGAACGGGATGAAACTCTGATTTCGGCGGTGCGCGGCGCTTCGGGGTCTTCGGAACAGTAGGTGTAATACAACTGCGAACCGTCGGGAGTGACGGAGCCGGCGCCTTCATCAAATTCGGTGTTAATTCCGCTTTCGATTTTTTCGGGTTTCATCCACTGTTTTTTTTCGTCCTGTTTAACCAAAAAGAAATCATTGTTTTTCACGCCTGTAATCGGGTTTTTTTCGTCTCCGGTAGCATCTTTCCGGGAGGAAGTAAAATACAGTTGATCGTATGCTTCGCCGGTAAGGACCGGTGCAAATTCGCCTTCGCGGGAACTTATTTTATCCATTTTTTTGACGAGGTAACGGGTCGGGTTGTTTTTCCATACCATTGCCGAGTCGCAGCCGGTCAGTCCGTTTCGGGCAAGCGTATTTTGCGGGGAAATTTGCAGAAAAGCGTTGTATTGTTTAATGGCTTCCGCGTAGCGTCCTGCTTTATGAAGCATTTGCGCCGAATGAAGGATTGCCGTGCTGTCGGTATATTTATAGCGGATCGCGTTGGTGTATCCGCTCAACGCGCGGGAGGTATTATTCGCTTCCCGGTAACATTCGGCCATGTGGAAGGCAATGCTGCCCCGCAAGTGCGGTTTTTTGGGAGAGGTTTTACTGTACACTTTGCGGTAAATTTGGGCAGCTTCGTAATATTCTCCTCTTTCTTCCCGTTCTACGGCGTCGCTTAATTTGGCTGTTTTACAGGAAAACAACGCAATCAAACCTAAAAACCATAAAAAGAGAGCAATCGTTTTGTTCATTCAAATTTACTTTTCATCGTTATTTAAACTAATTTTTTATTCGATTATTGTAATTTCAGCCT
>JAISNS010000285.1 GCA_031276105.1 Dysgonamonadaceae bacterium | reverse complement strand
GGTCAAGCCCGCAATGACAGGATGAATTAAGAATTATGAATTAAGAATTATGAATTAGAAATTAAGTATTAACAATTATAAATTTATAAACAACAATTACAATGAGAACAAAAATTTTATTATTATCAATTGCGCTCGTTTTGAGCGCTAACTTACGCGCTCAGGTAACTATCGGCAGCGTCAACGCTCCGAAAGCCGGCGCAATCTTGGATTTGAACAGCGGCGCAAAAGGCGGCTTAATCCTCTCGAATGTAACCTTGGACAATCCGGGGGAAATTCCTTCCGGTTTTCCGGGCATGAGCGGCGCAGAGATAGCCGTCGCCAAAGCGCAACTGAAAGGCGCAATGGTTTACAACACGAATCCAAACACTTGCGTGGGCGTTCATGCTTGGGACGGAAATCATTGGGCGCGACCAATATCGCCCAAAAAAAGTACGGGGAATCCCCTGCGGATTACTTCCAACTGGGCGAATGCGGTTGGAGGCGACGACATTGAGTTTACCGCCGATATCGAAGCAAAAACCTATACTTGGTATATCAACGAAAACGGAGCAGGCTACAAATACCTCGACGTGACAACAGTACCGAAACTGTTAGCAGCTATTCCCGCCGGCACAATTAAAGTGAAAGTGATTGCGGATAATTGCCATGTGCTGGAAGAAAGTAACGAAGTAATCATCCAGCCGGAAAGCCTTTCGCCCAAATTCGGAAGTACTGCAGGCGGAAATACCATCTACATTTACGGGGATTTCCCATACGCTTCAACGGATGATTATGTGCAAAACGGATTGATTGTTTACTTTGACGGCATAAATAACGCTGCTCTGGGCGATAAACTTCATTCCAACGATGCTACAGAATGGGTTGATCTGAAACAGAGCATTAAACTCACTCTAACCAATACTCCAACAGACTCATATTGGGGAAGTAACGGTTGGCAAATAGGCAATGACGGCGTTGCGTTTAACCGTATGGGCAGTTTAGTTGCCTATGGAATACCCGGCGGTGGCAGCGAACGAACCGTTGAAACGATTTTCCAACGCCCCAATCATACTTCATTCACAAGCGAAACATTTGTTTCCGGATACGGATTGTCAACTATAACGAACCAAAGTTTCAACTTTACATATTATCAGAATCAGTTCGGCGTCGAGGCGTGGAACGGCTTTCCAACCGGAATCGCAACATTACTCAGCAGTTACCCCAATATTTTGCTTGGACGACTCAACATCGTATCATCGCAAGCAGCATATTACGGAAGTACAGACGGCAGGTTCTCATTTTTCCTAAACGGCAATAGAGTTACAAACCTGTCTGACGGCGGTAATAATAAAAACATTAATACAATTATTGACAATGCAAATTCATATTTATCCATCGGTTGTCGGTCAGGCCTCCATCCACTAAAAGGCTATAGATTACTGAATTATAGAATATACAACCGCGTTCTTACCGATGAAGAAATCCAGCATAACGCCGATTTGGATCAAATCCGTTATCTTTCTCCGCCAACCGTAACCATCGACGGCGTTCCCTGTACTGAGGTGGTAGTCCTTTCGCCCCACTTCCTGATGTGCAAAGTCCCTTCCACTTTGCCCGCCAACATTGGATATAAAGACGTCGAAATAATCGCCGGTGGCAATACTTTAACTTTAGACGACGCTTATGAATACGTAAATGCCACGAGCGCTTTTTACGTCAGCAGCATCGCTCCAATTATCGGCACACCCGGACAAACGCTAACGCTCACCGGTAACGGTTTGGACGAAATAAAAGAAATACAAGCCGGAGGACAACCCTGTACAAGTCTGACTGTTAGTCCTGACGGAAAAACCCTTACCTGTATCCTTCCTTCCAATCCTGCGGGAGAAGTGGATATAACAATCATCATGAATGATTTGGCAATCTACCGCTTCGCCAAAGTATTTGAGTATAAAGAATAATCCTGAAATCCGCAGGATAGACGCCTTAACACGAGCGTGTGCGACGACCGCACACGCTCGTGTGCGGCGACCGCACACGCTCGAGTGCGGGCATCGATCCTGTCAATCCTCCCGATATGCGCCCTGTTCTCGAAAAGAATTACTACCTTTGCCGGCACAACAACATATAAAAATTAACAAGTTATGAAAAACAAATCGGTATTTTTCAGTTATTTAGCGGCTTGCTCGTTGAGCCTGTTTCTTTCCTGCGGCACAAAAGAACAACTTCCCGTTGCCGAATTTGCCCCCTACATCCATGCATACACCGGCGGATTAATTTCCCCCTCGTCGTCGATTCGCATAGAATTAGCCGGCGAACAGGAAAACGTGGAATCCGGCAGCGAAATAAAGGAAAACCTGTTTGCTTTTACCCCTTCCATAAAAGGGAAAAGTTATTGGTCGGATAAGCGTACCATTGAATTTATCCCGGAAAAAGACGCTTTGAAAAGCGGCGAAACCTACCGCGCGCAGTTCAAATTAGGCCAAGTAGCTCAGGTAGATAAACGGCATAAAACGTTTGAATTTTCGTTCACCGTCGAAGAAAAAAACGTTGAAATCCGGGTCAATCCGGTAAGCATAACCGATCCGGCCTTAATCGCGGTAAGCGGTGAAATTCATTTCAGCGCCGGTATAGAACCGGAGTTGCTCAAAAAAACGTTCCATGCAAAATGCAGCGATAATCAATCGCTTTCGCCGGAAATTGAAGCCACCGGCGACGCCCGTATTTTCCGCTTTACGGTTGCCGGCATCCTTCGGGGAAAAACGGATAATAACCTCGAAATAACGTTCGACGGAACGCTCTGGGGACTGAACAAAACCGTTTCGCAAACGATAACCGTTCCGGCTTTGGACGTGTTTAAAGTTCTTTCGGCGGAATTAATTTCGGAACCTGAAAACGGGCTTCAAATCACGTTTTCCTATCCGCTTTCCACGAAACAGGACTTGCGCGGGTTAATCGCCATTCCCGAACTGTCGAGTTATACCACTCAGATAAAAGACAATAAAGTCGTTATCTATTTCGACCGTCAGGGAGTGGAAAAAATTACGGTCAACGTCGATAAAGGACTTAAAAATGCGCAAGGAGAAAAATTAGCCGAAGCTTTTTCCGGCAATTTATTGATCGAAACGCTGAAACCCAACGTGGAAATACTGAAATCGGGCAACATTCTCCCCAACTCAAACAACCTGATTCTCCCTTTCCGGGCGGTAAACCTGAGCGCCGTAGATTTGAAAATCATTAAGATATACGAAAACAATATCCTGCATTTCCTGCAAGGCAACACGCTCGACGGATCGAACGAATTGCGCCGCGCCGGACGAATGATTTATAAAAAAACCATCCGCTTAGACAATCCCTCTTCCCGGAAACTGCAAAGTTGGCAGAACTATTCCGTCGATCTTTCGCCGATCATGCAGCAGGATCCCGGCGCTATTTACCGGATAGAACTTTCGTTTCAACAAGCATATTCGACTTATCCGTGCAACACGCCTCCCGCTTCGGAAAACGAAGCAATGACTTTATTAAACGGAAATATCGACGAAAAAGAAGAAAAATATTGGGACACTCCCCATCCCGAATACTATAATTCGGACTATGATTGGGACTTATACGAATGGAAAGAACGCGATAATCCCTGCCATCCGTCTTACTACATGCTGTCGGAACGAATTGCTTCGCGCAATGTAATGCTGTCGGACATCGGAGTGATTGCCAAAAGCAATTCGTCCGACAAATGGTGGATAGCCGTAAGCAATCTCTTGGACACCCAGCCGGTTGCGGGAGCCGTTCTCACCTTCTACAACTATCAGTTACAGGAAATTGCTACCGCAAAAACCGGTTCCGACGGTTTAGCCGTAGTCGAACCGAAAGGAAAACCGTTTATAATGACAGCCGCCGCCAACGGACAAAAAACCTATTTGCGTTTGACCAACGGGGAAAACAACTCCTTGAGCCGTTTCGACGTCGGCGGAAAAATAATTGAAAAAGGCTTGCGAGGCTATATCTATGGCGAACGCGGCGTATGGCGTCCGGGCGACACCCTCCACATCACTTTTATCTTGAACGATATAGAAAACCGGATACCCGAAAACCATCCGGTTGCACTGGAACTGTACAACTCGCAAGGACAATTTTTCACGAAACAAGTATCGACACAAGGTCTGAACGGATTCTACACGTTCCATATCCCGCTTCCGTCCGAAGCGCCGACCGGCTTATGGAACGCTTACGTAAAAGCAGGCGGAACCTCCTTCCACAAATCGCTCCGTATCGAAACAATCAAACCGAACCGCCTGAAAATAAACCTGGATTTGCCGGGCGACCGTCTGGACGCCTCTTCCGGTAACATTCCGGTTACCCTGACTTCTTCGTGGTTGACGGGCGCCACCGCTCACGACCTGGACGTGAAAATAGAAATGTCGCTGGCGAAAACCCATACCCAATTCAAAGGCTACGAAAAGTATATTTTCAATAATCCGGCCGGCGATTTCTCCACTTCGACAACGGAATTGTTCAGCGGAACATTAAACGGCGAAGGCGTGGTAAAACCCAACTTGAAAATGCCGGACGCCGGCAACGCCCCGGGAATGTTGAACGCCAACATCATTTGCCGCGTATTCGAACCGGGCGGCGATGCAAGTATTTACACGCAAAACATCCCTTTTTCCCCCTTCGCTTCGTATGTAGGAATTTATCTAAATCAGGAAAAAAACAACTATATCGAAACCGATACCGACCACCGTTTTCAATTGGTTACGCTGAATGCCGCCGGAAAACCGGTCGACCGCAATACCCTCGAATACCGGATATACAAACTCGGCTGGAGCTGGTGGTGGGAAAACAACAGCGAATCGTTTGCCGCTTATGTGAGCAACTCGTCCTACAAACCGGTGGCCGAAGGAAAATTGAAAACGATAAACGGGAAAACTTCCTTCAATTTCATGCTTAAATATCCCGACTACGGCCGTTTTCTGGTTTATGTAAAAGATAAGGAAAGCGGACACGCCACCGGTGGAATCGTGTATATCGACTGGCCTTCGTGGCGAGGGCGCTCGAATAAATCCGACCCCGACGGAATCAAAATGTTGACTTTCTCGACCGACAAACCGTCGTATGAAACGGACGAAGACGTTACGGTCATTATTCCGGCTTCAGCCGGAGGCAATGCCTTAGTCGCACTGGAAAACGGTTCGACTGTATTGAAACGGGAATGGGTAAATTTGCCGGCCGGCAGCGATACAAAATACACATTCAAAGCAACGCCCGAAATGGCGCCGAACTTTTACATCCATATCAGTTTGTTGCAACCACATACACAAACGGTCAACGATTTGCCCATCCGGATGTACGGAGTAATTCCCGTCTTGATTTCCAATAAAGAATCCGTCCTGAATCCGCAGATAAATATGCCGGACGTTCTTCGTCCCGAAACGGAATTTACAGTCGAAGTTACGGAAAAAGAAGGCAAACCGATGACTTATACTCTGGCAATTGTCGACGACGGCTTGCTTGATTTAACCAATTTCAAAACGCCCGACCCTTGGGCGGAATTTTATGCGCGGGAAGCGCTGGGAATCCGCACATGGGATATGTTCGACGAAGTCTTGGGCGCTTTTGGCGGAAAATATTCGGCGCTGTTCAGTGTTGGCGGCGACGAAAGCCTGAATCCGGTCGGTTCAAAAGCCAACCGTTTCAAACCGGCAGTAAAATACTTAGGCCCGTTTGCCTTGGAAAAAGGCGAAAACAAGAAACACAAAATCACGTTACCGGTTTATGTCGGTTCGGTTCGCACGATGCTTGTGGCCGGACAAAACGGCGCATACGGGAAAACGGAAAAAACCACACCGGTCCGTTCGCCGTTAATGCTTTTAACGTCTTTACCGAGAGTAATAAGCACGAATGAGGAAATCCGGTTGCCTATAAATATTTTCGCCATGGAAAATTCGGTAAAAGACGTGTCGGTCAAGGTAGAAACCGGCGGATTACTTCGGGCAAGCGGCGAAAACAAACAATCGCTCCGCTTTACTCAACCCGGCGACCAAATGGTTTATTTCCAAATGAAAACCGGAGCGGAAACCGGTATCGAAACAATAACCGTCACGGCTACCGGCGGAGGAAAAACCTCGAAAGAAACCATCGAATTAGAGGTGCGTAACCCCAATCCGGTAGCGATTGTTTCGGAACATCAACTGCTGGACGCAGGGAAAACGACCAACTTTACTTACCGGCTTACCGGACTTTCCGGCGACGACTGGGTAAAACTCGAAGTCTCCCGTATTCCTTCGATAAATATCGTCCGGCGTTTCGATTTCCTGTACGATTACACGCACTTTTGTTCCGAGCAATTGACTTCAAAAGCCTTCCCATTGTTATACATCACCCAATTGAAAGAAGTGGAAAAGGCGGAATCGGAATCCATCAAGAAAAATATCCGCGAAGCGATTCGAAATCTCTACGGACGACAATTATCCAATGGCGGCATCGTCTATTGGCCTGGGCAAAGTCAGGCCAATGAATGGATTACCTCATACGCGGGCAGTTTCCTGGCAATGGCGAAAGAAAAAGGATACGAAGTGAACGAAGGCGTGTTGAATAAATGGAAAGCCTACCAAAGCGGAGAAGCCCGAAACTGGTCGTTGCCGGCGCAATCCCAAGATACTTATTATGCGAAAGAATCCATGTTCCAACAAGCATACCGGCTTTACAGTTTGGCCTTGGCCGGCTCTCCCGAACCGGGCGCGATGAACAGGCTGAAAGAAACCAAAGACCTTTTCCTGCAAGCCCGTTGGCTACTTGCGGCGGCTTATGCCGTCAGCGGGAAAATAAAACCGGCAGAAGAATTGATATTCAATATTTCGTCAGACGTTGCGCCATATTATTCCGCCTATACTTACGGTTCATCCGAGCGCGACGAAGCCTTGATTCTCCAATCGTTAGTAGAAACAGGGCATACAGATGCGGCATTCAAGCAAGCGCAGAAGATAGCGAAAAAATTGTCGGAACAATCGCATTTCGACACGCAATCTACGGCATTTGCATTGATGGCGATGGGCGCCTTCGCCGAAAAAACTTCCGGCAGCATCACATTCGACCGGACATTAAACGGGAAAAAAGAAGAAGTAAAATCGGCCAAAGCCGCTTACCAAACCGAATTGCCCCGAAAAACAGGCGAAGGAAAACTGTCGATCACCAACAAAGGAAACGGAATGCTTTATGTGAATCTGGTTTCAAAATCACGACCGGTCAACGATACGCTTCCGGCCATAGCAAACAACTTGCGCATGGACATTTCCTATACCGATTTGTCGGGCAAGACGATTGACGTTGCGGAAATCAAACAGGGAACCGATTTTATTGCTTCGGTTAAAGTATCGAACATCAGCGTTTCGAACAATTATACCGATTTGGCGTTAACGCATATTCTTCCTTCGGGTTGGGAAATTTTCAACGAGCGCATGACCGGCAACGCCGGTATTACGGCAACCGATGTTTATACATACCGCGATATTCGCGACGACCGGGTACTGACATATTTTGATTTGCCGCGCGGGAGGAGTAAAGAAATCAACGTCCGCATACAAGCTACGTATGCCGGCTCGTTTGTTTTGCCGGCAATCGCCTGTGAAGCCATGTACGATATGTCGGTGCAAGCCCGGACAAAAGCCGGCCGAGTAACGGTGATGCCATAAAAGTTCGATCCGGAATTAAAAACAGTATGATTGCAAACAAAACAAAATCTCCTTGTAAATAAGTTGATTTACAAGTGGATAGCCATTCAGAATTATTTAAATCATAAAAATTAAACTCTCTGCTTTTCAATACTCTAAACATATAAACGTATTTTAGAGTCAAGTTTTTGCAAAATATAAAATAATAGTTACATTTGTTTACATTTATGGGTTTGAAACGAGAGATTCAGTATATATAACTGAAGTTTCCCACCTTTTAAAAAGATTAAAAATCAGCGCAATAAAAAATGTTAAAAGTGGTGTGAATTAAGGATAAATTACTATCTTTGAATGAGTTAAAGTTCAATTACA